>JAGACT010000073.1 GCA_017613995.1 Eubacteriaceae bacterium | reverse complement strand
GATGTCAGTCATGATGTGCTTTCTGCCCTGGCCCGACTGGTTGGGCAGCGGTCCCCTGGGATTGTTCACCTTCGTGGCTATGACGGCGTTCTCCCTCTTGCCCTCCAGGGCCTTTCCGAGATACTGCTCGCTGATGCCTCCCGTGTAGGTCCCCGCTGTATCGAAGAAGTTCACTCCGTGATCCACAGCGTAGTCCACGATGCGGATGGAATCCTCCTCGTTGGTCTGACCTCCGAAGGTCATGGTCCCCAGGCAGAACCGGGAGACCTTAAGTCCTGTTCCCTTAAGCAGTGTATATTCCATACAACCTCCTGTTATTATATTTTGGCTTAATAAGTATACATATATTGTATCAGAACGGCATCATGTGTCAAGAAAAACTTCCTCAAAAGCCTCCGGGGACCTCCGCCGTTTTGTGCGCCCGCTTCGGGAAAACAGTTTCCGAAACATCCAGTTTGTGTTGTATAATTAAAGAAAAAGGGCCTTCGTGCCCGTATCGGAAAGAGGCATCAGATGACCAGAGCAAACGATCCCATCACAATAAACAAAACCACCCTCCGCAACCGCATCACCATGGCTCCCACGGTGAAGTTCGACTACGCGGGAGCTGACGGCAAAGCAACGGAAAAGCATATCGAGCACTACCGCGAAAGAAGCGTATACACCGGTCTCGTGTGCGTGGAAGCCACAGCCGTGCTCCCCACGGGACGTTTCGGTTTCTCCCACATGGGTCTGTGGGAGGATTCCCAGATCGAAGGCCACAGGCAGATCGCGAAGGTCTGCCATGACAACGGTTCCGCCGTTATCATCCAGCTGAACCACACGGGAGGCATCACCAATCCCTCAGTGGGAGAACCGGTGGGTCCCTCCGAGATACCCGGAAGGGGCGGAGTCATGAGCCGTGCACTGAAGACGGAAGAGATCCCCGCGATGCAGAAGGCCTTCGTGGACGCGGCCGTCAGGGCGAAGGAAGCCGGTTACGACGGAGTGCAGCTCCACGCGTGCCACGGCTACCTGATCAACCAGTTCGCCTGCGCCCAGACCAACAGGCGCACCGACGGATACGGCGGTGACGCAGTGGCCCGCGCCCGTTTCGCCTCCGAGATCATAGCAAAGATAAGAAAGGTCTGCGGTGAGGATTTCCTCATTTCCGCCAGGACCATAGGCGCGGATCCGGACCTGGAGAGCGCGCTCATCATAGCGGAGGAATACGTAAAGGCCGGATGCGACTTCCTGCAGGTGTCCAGCGGCATCACGGATCCGGATCCCTCCCTGGTGGACGGAACGGAACCCTACAACCTCATATGCTCCCTGGGCGTGCATTTCCACGACCATTTCAGGGGAAGGGTGCCGGTCTCCTGCGTCAACAGCATCTTCGAACCGGCGCTGGTGCACCACCTCATCGAAAACGACCTGGTGGATACGGTGGATCTGGGCAGGGCTATGCTGGCGGATCCCGCGTTCCCGAACGCGGTGCTCACCGGCGCGGACTTCGTGAAGTGCTTCGACTGCAAGAGCTGCCAGTACGGACCCCGCATGCCCCACAACTGTCCCGCCGCGGCGGTAAGGGAAAAGAACGCAGCGAAGTAGCATGCAGGTAATAGCGGCGTCGTTTTCCGCGGTGTTCCCCCTTCTGTGCTTTATGGCCCTGGGGCTTATGCTCGGAAGGATCGGCCTGGTTACCCGGGAAACGGCGGACATACTGAGCAGCCTGGTGTTCAGGGTGTTTCTGCCCATGAGCATCATAGAAAACATAGCTGGAGCAGACCTTAACGGCCAGTTCGACCTGAAGTGCGCCCTTTTCGTGGGCATAAGCTGCGTGTGCACGTACATCTTTCTGGAGATGAGGCAAAGGCGGCGCTCCGACCCCGACGACATCGCTCCGGTGATAGTGCAGGGTATCCACAAGGCAAACTACAGCCTGCTGGTGGTGCCGGTGGTATCTGCCTTCTATCCCCGGGACCTGGGCATGAGCGCGGTGCTGGTGGCGGTGATAACCCCCATAGTGAACACGTGCTCCACCCTGAGCTTCGTCTCCAGAAGCGACCGGAAAGAGCCCGCTGGGAAGCTGCTATCCAGGATAATCAGAAATCCCATGGTCCTCTCCAGCCTGGCGGGGATCCTTCTGAACCTGTCCGGGATCCGTATTCCCGCCCTGCTGATGAACAAAGTCGTCGATCCTCTCGCCGGGGTCGCTACGCCCCTGGCGATGATGGCCCTGGGAGCGTCCTTCGAATTCGGGGAGATGAGCTCCTACCGCCGGGAGCTTGCCCGGGTATGCACCGGCAAGCTGATCCTGATGCCCCTGGTGCTGTGTACTGCCGCGGCGCTCCTGGGCATAAGGGGAGCGGATCTCATAGCGGTCCTGGTGTACAGCGGGGCTCCGACGGCGGTGAATTCCTATTCCACCGCGGTATCCATGGGGGGAAACGGTACCCTGGCGGGCCAGATAGTGGCCCTGAGCTCCGCCCTGTCCATCCTGACCCTGTTCTGCTGGCTGTGCGCCCTGGGGGCCCTGGGCCTGATATGACACTGCAAAGGAGAAAACCATGTTCGATCATCTGATATACCGTCCGCCCTTCGAGGCCTCTTCGGTGCTCCTGGAGGTGACCAGGGGGTGTTCCCACAACCGCTGCAGCTTCTGTACCATGTACCGGGACGGGAGCTTCGGCCGCTGCAGCCCGGAATACATTGAGGAACAGCTGAGATACTATTCGCAGTACGAACCGGATGCCGAAAGGGTGTTCCTGGAGAACGGAGACCCCTTCTGCCTGGACGCGGACAGCCTGGTGGAAATCGCGGACCAGGTGCATACCGCCCTGAAAAACGTCGGGACCATAAGCATGTACGCGTCGGTCAGGAACATTAAAGACAAGAGCGACGAAGACCTGAGGCGCATCAGGGAAGCGGGGATAAACGAGATGAACATAGGGCTGGAAAGCGGCCTTGACGAAGCCCTGCAAATGATGAACAAGGGATATACCTCCGATGAGGCACTTAGAGAGCTTTGCCGGCTCAAGGACGCCGGGTTCGACTGGTTCGGCAACGTCATCTTCGGCTGCGCCGGGGAAGGAAAGGGGCTGATCAACGCCGAAAAAACGGCACAGCTTCTGAACAGGACCCAGCCGTCCCTGATCTTCACGGGTACCATCCACGCCGAGGAGGGCTGCCCCCTGTATGAGGACATGCGAAGCGGAGCATTCACCGAGCCCACCGTGGGCGGATACCTGGACGAGGAGGAGCGATTCCTGGAACTGCTCCTGATGGAGGACTGCATATATTTCGGACTGCATCCCTCCAACATCTGCGTGATGCAGGGATATCTGCCCGAAGACAAAGAGGAGCTCCTTTCGGAACTCGGCAGAAGAAGGGAAAGACTCGAATCAAAACTCGGCCTGCGGCCCCTCCGGGGAGGGGAAGGCGCCGTGCATTTCTGATACGGAGGAGCTCATGACGGAGAAAATCATAATGTCGGCGGTGCTGCTGATCGTGCCCCTGACGATGATAACCATGGGAAAGCTGCTCAAAAGGTTCCCTCCTCCGATGAACAGCATGATAGGATACAGGACAAAAAGGTCCGGGAGGGATGAGGAATCCTGGATGCTGGCCCAGGAGCTTATCGCGGATATCTGGATGAAGTGGGGCCTTATAACCCTCCTTTTCACCCTGGCCGCCGTATCATATATCCTTATGACCGACGCGGAGAGCGCGGGTAAGCTGACCGTCTTTCTGATATACGCCCAGATGGGCCCCCTTATTGGTGCTATAATACCAGTCGAAAGAGCCCTGAAGGAACATCAGGAAGGTACCGACTGAAACAGAACAGACCTGCCGGAAGGCAGGTCTGCCGCATTTCACTCAAATGTTTTCTTGTCCATTCCGTTCGTGTTGTGGGTCCTGATGTGGAAGAGTTTTATCCTTCTCGCGTCACAGTCCGCTTCATGGGCAGCCCCCAGATCGTAGAGGCTCCCCCTGCGGTAGATCTCCGCTTCCTCCCTCATCTGCTTCGCCAGCCAGTCGTTTTTTCGGTCCTCCAGCAGAAGCCCGTTCTCCCGGATGCTGGATGCAGTCTCCTTCACGGCGGTGTAGGGGACCTGCTGTCTGTAAACCTGGGTGCTGTTGGGGGCCGTATAGCTCTGTCCTGTTCTGGACGACGAGCTGCTTCTGCCCTTTCTGGCAGAGGAGATGGCCTTAAAGACCGAAGAGATGACTGCCACGCCCCACAGAATGCCAATGATCGCTTCCATGGGCAGCCTCATCAGTCTTTGGAGCTTTCCTTAAGGGCTGCGATGGTGCCGGCCAGGTTGGCTATGTCGGAAGGCACGATGATCTTCGTGGCCTGGCCGTTGGCCATTGCTTCCGCGGTATCGAAGGACTTGAGCTTGATGTAGCCCTCTCCCGGAGCGGCTTCGTTGATGAGCCTTATGGATTCGGCCTTCGCCCTCTGGACCGCCAGCAGCGCCTGGGCTTCACCTTCCGCTTCGCGGATGCGCTGCTCCTTTACGGCCTCCGCCCTGAGGATGGCGGCCTGCTTTTCACCTTCTGCCAGGGTGATGGCGGACTGCTTCTTTCCTTCTGCGGTAAGGATGGCTTCTCTCTTTTCACGTTCTGCCTTCATCTGCTTTTCCATGGCATCCTGGATGCTCTTGGGCGGTTCGATGTTCTTGACCTCGACTCTGCTGACCTTGATTCCCCACTTGTCGGTGGCTTCATCCAGTATGGCGGTGATCCTGCCGTTGATGTCGTCACGGCTGGTGAGGGTCTCGTCCAGCGTCATGGAACCTATGATGTTACGGAGGGTCGTGGCCGACAGGTTCTCGATGGCCGCTATGGGCCTCTCCACTCCGTAGGCGAAGGCTCTGGCGTCAAAGATGTAGAAGAACACGACGGAGTCTACTCTCATGGTGACGTTGTCCTTCGTGATGACGGGCTGGGGCTCGAAGTCAGCCACCTGTTCCTTCAGAGACACCTTCTTGGTGACCCTGTAGATTATGGGCACCCTGAAATGGAGTCCCGCTCCCCATGTTTCCTTGTAGCGGCCAAGGCATTCGATTACCCATGCGCTGGCCTGGGGCACGATGCAGATGCATCTTACGAGTATCACCAGCAGTACTGCCAGTGCTGCGATTGCTACAATTGTTCCTGTCATGACGACCTCCTGAACTGATCTTATAGAAATATAAGCGGATCATCCCGCAGCACAATTATATCATGAGAAGTCTTGTTTAAAGCTTTAGTCTTCATTAACGGATTCTTAAAAAAGACGGTGTTGTCATGAAAAACACAGTATGGTACAATTCAGTGTGACACAGCGAAACAGGGGGAATCGAACATGCAGAGCATATATCTTGCCGGAGGATGCTTCTGGGGGATGCAGAAGTTCATAGACCAGTTTGCCGGGGTGACCGAAACTCAGACGGGCTATGCCAACGGCCCCACCGAAAACCCTTCCTACAGGGAAGTATGCAGCGATTCGGGCCACGCCGAGACGGTCAGGGTGGTCTTTGACGAAACTGTCATTTCTCTCAGGGACATCCTGGATTATTATTTCATGGTCATCGATCCTCTGTCGGTGAACCGCCAGGGCGGAGACAGCGGCATACAGTACCGCACCGGGGTGTATTACACCGATCCCTCCATGAGGCCCGTGATCGAAGAAGTCTTCAGACGGGTCGAGACCGAACTGGGCTCCCCCCTGGCGGTGGAGCTTGCCCCTCTGGAGAACTTCTATCCCGCTGAGGAATACCACCAGAAATATCTCGACAAGAATCCTTCAGGCTACTGCCACATCCCGAAGAAGTACTTCAGCCTCGGGAAGGCTCCGGAATTTGATTTCATTTCCGAGAGCGAAGCGGAACTCAGGGAACGCATAGGGGATATGGCCTTTGAAGTTACGAAAAGAGGCGCCACGGAGCCTCCCTGCAGCGGGAAGTACGACGACTTCTTTGAGGAGGGCATCTATGTCGACGTGATAAGCGGACAGGCCCTGTTCTCCTCGCTGGACAAGTTCGATTCCGGCTGCGGCTGGCCCGCTTTCTCAAAGCCCGTTTCCGAAAACGCCCTCATGGAGAGGAGCGACCGCTCCTTCGGCATGGTAAGGACCGAGGTGAGAAGCTCCCGTTCCAATGCCCATCTCGGACACGTCTTCAGCGACGGTCCCGCCGAGACCGGGGGACTCCGCTACTGCATCAATTCCGCGGCCCTGAGGTTCATCCCCGTATCCGACCTGGAGAGGGAAGGCTACGGTGAATTCCTGAAGCTTTTTGAATGCTGAGGCCCCTTTCCCGGCCTTCACGTCTCAATTCCCGGAATATACTGAAGACAACAGTATTTTTCAATAAATAATTCGGCATCAGCACCGAATTATTTATTTTTTTTATTTATTATCCTAAACGGAACACTGGACATCATGTATAAGGTATAATTATTCGGATATAAAAGATTTATAAAGATTTATTCACCATAATGTCAATGTTGTGGATATCAATGATGATACCAAGATATTGGTTGAATATCATGTCGGAATCCAGATGTTTGACAGTGGCAACGCGAGTACGGTAATTAATGATCTTGCTTTCGATCCTGAAATACATAAGCTGATCATAACTGAGGAATATACTGCAGGTTATAAGCAGGATGGTGATATTCAGCTCACACCTAATGAGGATGAAACAGTATGGACTGCTACGGTCAAGAACCTTCCTGATAAACCGATTTATACCAGCGGTATAATCAATGTGTATGAGGACGGGACATATCAGGATCCGTCAACTACAAAGAAAGTTGAGACCGTTGAGCCTCAGCCGGAACCGGTTACAGAAGAACCTCAGGAGGAAGTAGATGAATCCGAGGATCATGAAGAACCGGACGAAGAGTAATTAGAATTGATAAGCGGCGCGGAGTGATCCGCGCCGCTTTCATAATCCGAGTATGTTTGCTTCAGTGCTCATCAATACTGTATAATACATTCATGACCGATTGTGCAGGATATATCCGGGAGGAGAGACTATGACAGAGTATGAAAAGATGCTGAAAGGAATGATATATGATCCCAACGATGAAGAGATCATGAAAGAGCAGAATCCTTATACAAACAGACTTGCTGAGTTCAATTCCTTTGACAGGGCAGATGCCGGGGCTTTTCAGAAATATATGAGGGAAGTGTTTGCCGAATGCGGTGACAACTGCTGGATAGAACCGCCATTTCATGCGAACTGGGGCGGTGCCCATGTCCATGTCGGAAACAACTTTTATGCAAACTTCAATCTTACCCTCGTGGACGACGGACATATATACATAGGAAACAACGTGATGTTCGGCCCGAACGTGACCGTTGCCACCGCCAATCACCCCATTGACCCGGAGCTCAGAAGGAGAGCCCTCCAGTACAACAGGGACGTTTATATAGGAAACAACGTCTGGATAGGTGCAGGAGCAGTAATAGTTCCCGGAGTCACCATCGGCGATGACAGCGTGATAGGAGCCCTCAGCGTGGTGACGAAGGATATACCTTCCGGCGTGGTCGCAGTGGGCAATCCCTGCAGGGTGATAAGAGAGATCGGGGAGCACGATAAAAAGTACTATTATAAGGATGATGAGATCGACTGGGGAGAGATCTGAAGATGCAGTATAAATATGTAAGGAAAGCACAGTACCATGAAACCGACATGATGGGAGTAGTCCATCACTCAAACTACTTCCGCTGGATGGTGGAAGCCCGAATCGCCTTTACCGATGAAAACGGCATCAACTATACACAGATGGAAAGAGAGGGGATCAGTTCCCCCATCGCATCGGTTCAGGCAGATTATCTGCATCCCGCCAGATTCGGCGATACCGTTGAAGTAGCCCTGAGCATCCTTCGCTACAGCGGGGCTGTTCTGGAGATAAGCTACGAGATCAGGGATATCACCGATTCAAAGCTGCTGGTACGGGCTTCCACCCGCCAGGGGTTCATAAAAAACGGCCGCCCCGTATCCCTTAAAAAGGCGATGTCGGAGTGGCACGAAAAAATGCTCAATCTTTCGCAGACTTACAGTGCGGAAGACTGACGACCGGATTCAGTCGGAGCCTTCTGTCAGATCGAACATGCTCAGCTGTTCATATTTTTGGGGGAACTCACCCAGAAAAGAGAAACATTCATCGGGTGTACAGAGGATGCCTGCGTTCCGGCAGGTGTCCTTAAATATTTCCATCAGTCTGTCGTTTCTGGGGCTTGGCAGGTCATAGGCGTTCCCGTATGTCCTTATGTACTTCTCCTTCATGCCGGGAAAATGCCTGTCCAGAGCGTCGTAATAGTATTCCCTGTCGCCTTCCCTTAAAGTCAGGCCCATGCCGAAACAGATGATGCCTCTGACCCCGACGCGGATGCATTCGCTGAGGATGGAGCGGATGTTTTCTTCGGTGTCGTTGATAAAGGGCAGGATTGGGGAGAGCCATACCACGGTGGGGATGCCCCGCTCCCGCATGATGTCCAGCACTTCGATGCGGCGTTTTGTGTTGCAAACGTTCGGTTCCACTATTGAACAGAGTTTATCATCATACGTGGTCAGGGTCATCTGGACTACGCTTTTGGTTTTGCGGTTGATCTCATCGAGCAGGTCGATATCTCTGAGGATCCTGTCCGATTTGGTCTGCACCGTCGCTCCGAATCCGTATTTAAGGATGATCTCCAGGCACCTGCGGGTAAGCCCCAGCTTCTCCTCACAGTGCATGTACGGGTCCGACATGGCCCCGGTCCCGATCATGCAGGCTTTTCGCTTTGATCTGAGTGCCTTCTCCAGCAGTTCCGGAGCGTTACTCTTTACTTCAATGTCTTCAAAGGGATGGTCGAAGTGATAGCACGTGCTCCTGCTGTCACAGTAAATACAGCCGTGTGAGCATCCCCGGTAAATATTCATACCGTAAAAGCCGTTGTTGGCATTCAGGATGCCTTTGGCGTCGACGAAATGCATCGCATCATTCCTTCCTGAGTCTGATGGGATGCCTTATCACGGTCTTCAGCTTCTCCGGAGCGGTACGCCTGGCATCCGACAGATATATCTCGTGATGTCTTCTATCTTCAGAGAAATCATTCTCGTACCCGTTATCGGAAACGTATCTGTCCATAAGATCCACCGTGGCCGGTTCGTCGTCGTAGGAGCCGTTGTGCATGCACTGTACGCAGAGACCTTCTTCCAGGGAAAGAAATTCCACTTTGGAGAGATCGAGCTTCTTCTTTTTCGAGGCGTCGGCGACCGCCCAGTTGAAATCTTCAACCGTTACGAAATCCGGAAGCCTTATGACGGATATCCACTGGAATTCCTCCTTATGGGAGTAGTCGATCCCATCATCGGTGCCGTCCTGCCACCAGAATCCTTCCAGGGGCGGGACCACGTAATCGAAATATCCTTCTATCTGCCTGTCCCCTTTTTTGCTCATTTTAATGGTGTACGCCACGGCGTAGAGCATGCCTATCGCCTGCTGGTATTCTCCGTCTTCAGTATTGGGATCGCCCTTGCCCCGTACCGCCACGTAGTTCATACGGGGTACGCTGACTATCGCAGGCTGTGATTTGGGCATATAGAACTCTTTGTATTCCTTTTTGTAATCAAATGCCATGAATATACTCTCCTGATAAATAGCTATTCCAAATCTATTTGCAACAGTGCGATTTGGAAACAAATGATCAATAAAAAAGATCATCCGCAACAATTTCTGATTGAATGTTGCCTGCATAGCTGTTATGGATGATACCTAATGGGGTTGCCATCGTTAGATGTACGGCTGACCGTGTGCCGGTTGCTGTTATAAAATCATTTCGTTTCCGCATAAGATCTTCATTAGATTCCTTTGTAATTGCATATGGAGTCGCAGAATATCTCATTTCCAACAGATTTATCACCTGATCTTTTCGTACAATAATCATATCGATCTGTGATCCATGAAGACCATTGTCCGGGTCCGCCTTACAGCTCCATGAACAGATATCCGTAAGAACCCCCGAAATCCCCAATGCTCTTTTGATGTTCGCTGTATGCCACATACATATCCGCTCGAATGCCAGCCCGTTCCAGACATTACGTACAGGCGTGTTCAGCTGATTTGTCCAATAGTTTTCATCTTTCGGCTTATCTTCGAGAAAATGAAAGTAAAAGATTGTATATGGATCTATCAGCTGATAAACCATATCTTTTTTCTTTTTCCCAAATTCGGTGTATGGACGAATAAACCCACATTTATTCAGCTCATCCAGTTTTGCGGAAAAGTTTCCCGAACCCTCAATCCCCGTTTGCCTCAGTATTTCATTTCTGGTCAATCCTGATTTCTTTCCTGCCAGTGCTTTGATGATAAGGATGTATTCCTCCGGATATCGGAACAATGAGGAAAACAGATGCTCGAATTCCTCATCTAGCGGCGCTCCCGCAGCAAAAAACATGCGGTCTATATTTTGAGATAAAGACAACCCCTTTTGCAAATGACTCCAGTAATATGGCACACCGCCCATGATCATATAACCTTCCAGAATCTGTGCCCTATTCATCGCAAGGCTTTCAGCTTCCACATATTCCTCACATTCATGAAGAGTGAACGGCTGCAGGTATATTCGTTCTGTCAGCCTTTGATACAAGCCGCCTTTATTATGAATCACTTTATTGATCATCCAGGATGTTACTGAACTGCAGATAATGAGAACGATATCTTTTCTGCCTGAAGCCCATCCGTTCCAGAAGCTTTCAAGTGCCATAATCAATTTCGATTTCGGCGTATCCATCCAGGAGAGTTCATCAATAAATATCACTTTTTTCTGTTCAGGACTTTTTCGAATCAGATCCTTCAGAAGTTCAAAAGCTTCCAACCAGTTTTCCGGAACCGAGGCATCCGTAAGTCCGGCATCTTTTAAAGAAGCCGAAAAAGCATATAGTTGATCAGTGCGGTCTCCCTTAAACAGCCCCTCATGTTGAAAAGTAAAATTATATTGGAAGCTCTCTCTGATCAGAAACGTCTTTCCGATTCTTCTTCGCCCATAAACGGCTGCAAACTCAGATCTGTCAGAAGCCAATAGTCCTTCTAACTGTTTCCGTTCCTTCTGTCTGCCAATAATCATATCAATCCATTAATACATGTTCTTCTGCATTATTATTTTCCAAAACTACATATAAATAGTACTTTTGGAAAATTATATCACATCATGAACTGTTTTTCAATGCATCGTTCCTTTCGGTTTTCAAGTCAGTGAACTACCCGCCACCTGCTCACGCTGAGGTGGGGGCTTCGAGGTCAGAAATACTGACCTCTCTTTTTTACCCTGCTATGCCGGTTGCTCCGACAAGATAAGGGGTCTATCCCCG
>JAGACT010000072.1 GCA_017613995.1 Eubacteriaceae bacterium | reverse complement strand
GAGACTCATTAAAAGAGGGCTCGTCAGTCCGCTGGATTACTACCTTGAAAGACATGCACTTAGGTTGAATTGAACCGCCGTATGCCGAACGGCACGTACGGTGGTGTGAGAGGGGGAGTAAATTCCCCCTACTCGATTTTTATCTGTATGTCTGAAGTATGCTGTTGTAGCTTTTCACCAGCTCGTCCAGCAGGTCGAAGCGGTTGAAGTCGGACGGATATGCTATGTTTATCTCCCTTACCATGCTCAGGTTCTCCACCGGCAGAGCCACGATCTTGCCCTTTTTGAGCTCATCCAGGCAGGCGCTGCGGGCAAGGATGGATACTCCGAAATCGGAGCGTATCAGATCCTTTATGGTGGCAATGTTGTCCACCTCCAGAATGACGTTAAAGTCGTTGATGCTCATGTTGTTGCTCTCGAGATGGCTGACGAAGAGGTTCCTGGTGCCGGAATTCGGCAGCCTCAGTATCATCCGTTCCTTTCTCAGTTCATTAAGAGTAACCATGCTCTTCTGAGCCAGGGGATGGTTGGGGGAGACCGCCAGGATCAGATAGTCGTTGTCGAGGCAGATGTAGCGTATGTTGTCGTCCCGGAGCCTGCCCTCCACCACGGCGATATCGATCTCGTAGGTGCGCAGCATGTTATAAAGATTGTTTATACTGTCGGTGATCATTTTAATGTATACTTTCGGATTCCTGCTGCAGTAGCTGGCCAGGGCCCTGGCTATGGGGTTGCTCTCGGCGGTATGGGTCACCCCCACGGTCATATGGGTGGTCAGGGACGTTCCGTCCTCTATGCTCTGTTTCAGTCCGGTGTATATCCCGGTGAGCTTTTTCGCGGCCTTTATCACCTCTTCTCCCTGGGTGGTCAGTACGAGTTTTCCCTTGCCCCGGTCGAAAATGGACACGCCCAGCTCGTCCTCCAGCGCCTTGATGTGCTGGCTGACCGCGGGCTGTGAGATATGAAGCTGGGATGCGGCGGAAACGAAGCTGCCGCATTCGCTGACTTTCAGCAGCGTATAGACTTTGGGATCGATCATGGGAATCCTCTGAATAAGCTATTCTTATAAAATGCACCGAAATGATTATCGTATTTTATATCCGGATGAGTATGATTATATCAGCATCGTCAGAATTGTCAAGCGCAGCATGAAGCGGACGGGGGAAATGACGGCAAATGTCTGTGAATTGTAGCATGTTAATATTGTATAAAGATTTATTTAAGGTATAATGAATAAAAGGTGCCGATCACGGCCCTTGCGGGAGAATAAAATGATAAGAAAACTGATAGGCTGCGCGCTGATGAGCTATTTCATCGGAAGCATTAACCCGTCCCAGATCCTGGGGAAAATGCACGGTCACGACATGCGCAAGGAGGGCTCGAAAAATGCAGGCGCGTCCAACGCATATATACTAATAGGCAAGTCGGCGTTCTTTATCGTGGCGGCCAGCGATATCTTCAAGGCATGGCTGTGCTGGAAACTGACTGCATACTTTGTTCCGGAGGCTGTTTTCTCCGGGGTGTTCGGAGGCTTTTTCTGCACTCTGGGGCATATGTTCCCCGTCTTTATGGGATTCCACGGAGGCAAGGGCTTTGCCTGCCTCGGAGGAATGATAATGGGTTTCTCCCCGTGGCTGTTCATCATACAGCTGGGGATCGCCCTGGCGGTTTTTTTCCTGCTGAAGTACCTGGTGTTCGCCACCATCTTTTCTTCCGCCCTGTTTACCGGTATTTACTGGTACTTTACCCGGGACATCACAGGCACGGGGATACTGGCTCTGATGACGGTGATGATTTCGCTGAAGCACAGGGAGAACTTCAAAAGGATGAAGGAAGGCAAGGAGGCCACCTCCCGGTACCTCGGACACGCGGACGAGGAACTGAAGAGAATGGGCTACAAGTAGACAGTACCAGGCCGCTTCGAAGGAAGCGGCTTTTTTTGTGGATACTTATAGATTTCAGGGGCTGAAAGCCCCTCATTCTGCGTTCGTAACAGATTCACTCGGATCCGTATCCGCCCTGCGTATGGCCCTGGCCTCCGGAAGGAATCTGCCTCCCCTGATGGACAGAAAAGTGCGGTAGAAGGGCAGCACAGGGAGAAACACTTTGTATCTGTAGAAAAACGGATATCTGTTTGAAAACGAATCGTAGTTTCTGTTACTTTTCCTCACCGGTACAAGGAACCGATCCAGCATGTAGCGCAGTTTCGACCACCCGTTTTTTATGAGTTTGTTCTGTACCCGGTGGGTAATGGTGCCGTAGGTGCCCGAGGAAAGGATATAATCCAGCATCCGGGCGTCCGATTCCGTCAGTTCGCCTTCACCGAAAAGATGCATGGACAGCATGCGGTTCTGATGCTCAAATTCCAGAATGCCGAGTTTATCGGCTTCGGCGGACACATAGTCCATGTCAGGTTCGCAGCTGCTGAGGAAGACGAACGTGTCCATCAGGGATCGAAGGCCCGTGCCGCCCGAGGAATAATGCTTGTATTCATGGGCCAGAAAGTACAGGTAGAAATCTTCAGGAGTGAAGTGCTTTTCATATCCGTCCCCGGTGAGGCGCTCCTCCACGTTTTGGTAGTACTCGTACAGCCTGCTGTCGTGGCCCGGCCCGAACAGGGCCGAATGTATCTCGAAATTCAAAAGCGGCGCTCTGTGATATACGTCATGGACGCCTCCCCCGAAGCTTTCCGTGGTGAATCCCAGTCTTTCCATGATCTCTTTTGCGTCAGCGGCCCGGGACGCATCGATCAGTATGTCGTAATCGGCGAATTCCCTCATGCCGAACCGGGGATACATATCCTTTAACACGGCACCCTTCAGAAGCATGTACCAGATCCCGCTGTTCTCCAGTTCTCCCCTGACGTCCTGCAGGACCCGCTCGAAGATTATGGCCTTGCGCTGAGCGGCTGCCGCCGCTGAGGAAAACCGGCTGTCGGAAACTCCCGCGCCTTCCAGCGCCATGGCCGCAGCGGAAGCGATCATGTGGCGGCGGGCAAGGGAGTATACGGCCTCCAGGTCCATCTGCGATATCCTGGAGGAATCGGGGATTGTTCCGGTGATGCCGCAGCGGGCCAGGTAGATGAGCTCTTCTGCTGTCCTGTTTTCCATCACTCCTCCTCTATGCCGTTTTCGGTGAATCTCAGTACTCGGTCGCATATCTCAAGGGCCGCGGTGCGGTGGGTCACTATGATCACGGTCCTGTCAGTAAGGGTGCGCAGGTTGCCGAGAAGCGTCTTTTCGGTCTTCTCGTCCAGGGCGCTGGTGGCTTCGTCCAGAAGCAGGATGGGGGACTCCGAGAAAAGAGCCCTGGCCAGGGCGATCCGCTGCATCTGTCCCTCAGAGAGACCCGAGCCCCTTTCGCCCAGGACCATATCCAGGTCGCTTATGAACTCGTCGGCGCAGGCCAGCTTCAGAACGTTTTTCAGTTTTTCATCATTCCCGGCTTCCCCGGGGGTAGCGAAGGAAACGATGTCCCTGATCGTACCGTTCATCAGGGCGTTGCCCTGGGGAACGTAGGCGAACAGTCTGCGGTAGTACGAAGTCAGTTCATGGCTGTCGATATATCTTTCCCCTGAGTCCAGGGGGTACATGCACATCAGAAGCTTGAGCACGGTGCTCTTCCCGCATCCGCTGTGTCCGGTGAAGGCAACTGTCTCTCCCCGGCGGATCTGAAGATCCAGCCCGTTCAGGACGACGGGCATCTCCTCGTCGGATGTGGGCCTGTAGGTGAAGGAGGCGCCGCGGAGCCCCAGGATATGGAATTCGTTTTCATAGTAGCTCAGCATGGTGCCAACCTGTGCGGAAGTGCCGTCGTCCGCGTAGTTTTCGACTTCCATCAGTCTTTCCGCGCTGGCGGTCATGGAATACCATCTGGGCAGATATCCGCTTATGTTCGCGAAGGGGCCCTGGACCTGGCTTATGAGCTGCATGACTGCGGTAAGGGTACCGTAGGAGACCCTGCCGGTCATGATGCCGTAAGCGCAGTAGACCACTCCGATAAGGTGCATCAGCTGCATGGCGGCGCCGAAGCCGGTGTTGGCGACGTTGGAGAAGCGGTTCCTTCTCATCCGGGCGCTCTTGTGGTCGTGCATGGCGTCCGCGGCTCCCCTGGCGGTCTGATCCTCCGCCGAGAAGGCCTTCACCAGCATCAGGTTGGATATCCTTTCCTGCAGATAGATCCTCAGCCTTCCGTCGCTTTCCTGTATGTTTTTGTGAAGGCGTTTGAGAACGCCTCTGAAGGCGTAGGTCACGACAATGAGAAAGATCCCTCCGGGAATAAGGATATAGGCGAACCAGCGGTCCAGGACGATGATCATCACCAGGGCTGAAAACAGGCGTATAACGGTACCGCAGAGCCCCGGCAGTATCTCGACTGCACCCGATGCTACCACCGTGGTGTCGTTCGTGAGGCGGTTCAGCCACTCCGCGGTGTGGGTGGCGCTGACCGAGGAATAATCCTTGCGGAGGATGCCGTTCAGAAGGCGCTCCTTGAAGGTGTTCTCAATGTCCGCCTTTGCCAGTTCACGAAGCCAGCGGATCACGGCGTTGACGGTCAGCTGGATCGCGACGAGCTCTATGATCCGTATGACTCCGGAGCGGAAAAGCACGGGATCCCTGGCGACGGCACTGTCCACAATGGCGCGCAGAAGAAGGGCGTACAGTACGCCCATGACTCCTCCGATACCCTGCAGCAGGGTAAGCAGGAGGATATATACCTTGCCGGTTCCGGTGACGCTCCACAGCCACCTGGAAGTGCCTGTCTGTTTCATTTTCTGTTTTCCCTTCCGAAAATCCTTTTTAAAAAGGGCAGGATGCCGATCCTGCGGGCAGTACTCACCGCAGCGCGCCTTAACCGGACAAAAGCGTATCGCAGCGGATATATGAACTGCCAGAAATATACGTAGATCCGGTAGGCCGGCTCTTTCACGTCATGGTATCTGCCCTTCCGCTGAAAGCTGGTCAGAACGCCTATGACGGATGAGTCATACACCGTTTCCGGGGCGTAGGTGTTGTCCCCCCGGATCAGATAGCGGTCTTCCAGCACATTTATAACCCGGTGGAGCACATAGTCGCTTCCCCTTCTGTACAGAGCCACGTCATACTTCTCGAGACGGGAAGAGGGAGCCTCGATGATCACCAGGTCCCTGTTCTGTCTGAGCATGGGGTTCATGCTGACGCCCTTAATCCTGTATACCAGACGGCCGTCCCGTTCCAGCAGTTCTTCGAATGTGGTCATTCCGTCAGCGCATCGATGCTCCGAAGGGTCTCTATCACCCTGGCAGCGTCGGAGACGATCGTTTCTCTGGGAGCGTCATACTTTTCGCACATGGCATCGACTATCTGATCCAGTGTGGTCTCTTCCTTCAGGCAGTTCACGATGAACGCAGCGGTCTCGTTGCTGCGTACTATGCCGTTGAAGGATTCGGCGCCCACCGGCACCAGGAACTGGGTCCCGTCGATATCCTGGGTGATAAAATCAGGTTTCAGTTTCATTTGTATTATCTCCTTTCTGTCCGATGATTCATGCCCTCAAAGGCAGTCACGGCGGCCTCCGGGGACATGTTGCATCCCAGACGGTAGAGCTCCGCCTCCTCCAGCAGAGTCTTCTCGAGCTCCATGATATGCGTCATGACAGCCGGATCGTCCGAATGGTAGATCTGCCTGAGTATCACGGGAAATGCGTCGGCTCTGCTCATGGGCTCTATGTGATTCGTTTCGTCCCTTGTGAGCCAAACCAGAGCCTTCAGGGGGGCTGACGCGTTGCGGCTCAGCCGGTGCTTGCCGTCCCAGGGGGAGCCCCAGACGGTGACGAGGTTCTTTTCGATCTTAAGAAGCGGTTTGTCGTCATTTATCATCCAGACCCGCTCTCCGAACTTTTCCCTCCAGAGTCTCGAATGGGTGCTTTTGCCGGTTCCGCTGGCGGCGGTGAATATATAGGCCTCACCGTCCATGCAAAGGGCGGAGCCGTGCATCAGAACCACGTCGTGCTTCACCAGTTCTTCAGCCAGCAGAGCGTGAATGGCATTATTCTCCAGAAAGCTATCGGAATAACTGCGGCAGGCGACCCCCTGTGCTTCATTCATCCGGTCGAAG
Organism: Eubacteriaceae bacterium; assembly: GCA_017613995.1. Lineage (GTDB taxonomy): Bacteria > Bacillota > Clostridia > Eubacteriales > Anaerofustaceae > RUG14186. The sequence goes on along the minus strand of JAGACT010000072.1, from coordinate 4,387 downwards.
TCCGCCTGCATCTTTCGGAGATCTTCTTCGGAGGGTTCCACGACAAAAAGCGGAGCCCTGTCCGTGACGTAGTCCCTGAGATGATCCCTGTTGTACGAATACCTGCATCTGATCCGGCACGGTACGCCGGCTAGCTCCACAAGAAAGTCCTCCACCTGTGCTCCTTTCGACCGGTGCCTCTTCCACTGACGGGAAAGAGATCTCCTCTGATATGTATTATACACAAGCCTGAGGAAAAATAAAAATGCGGAGCGAGGAAATCTCCCCGCTCCGCCGATCGCTATGTAAGATGACCGTATTCAGTTCTTCCTGAAGAAGTCCGCCGCGGATTCGAACAGGTGCAGATGATACTTTCCCTCCACATTTTTGTAGAGGCCTGTGCCTATTCTTTCCGCGTGGCCCATTTTGCCAAGCACCCTTCCGTCGGGGGACGTGATGCCTTCGATGCTCCATACGGATCCGTTGGGATTGTACGTGATGTCACAGGCCGCGTTTCCGTCCAGATCGGCGTACTGAGTGGCTATCTGGCCGTTGCGGGCCAAACGCTCCAGCAGCTCCTCCGACGCTATGAAGCGTCCCTCTCCGTGGGATACGGGCACACAGTAGGTCTCGCCGGTACGGACCCTGCCGAACCAGGGGGAAAGATCCGATGCTATCCTGGTGCGGACGATGCCGGAATGGTGCCTTCCCACAGTATTGAAGGTCAGGGTCGGGCTGTCGGACTCAGGATCCACGATCCTTCCGTAGGGCACCAGTCCCAGCTTTATGAGGGCCTGGAATCCGTTGCAGATGCCCAGCATCAGACCGCCCCGCTCATCCAGACGATCGGTGACGGCATCCCTGATAAGGGGATTGCGGAAGAAGGCGGTTATGAACTTGGCGCTGCCGTCGGGCTCGTCTCCTCCGGAGAATCCTCCGGGTATGAATATCGCCTGGGATCCGCGGATCTTTTCGGCGAACTGACGGGCGCTCATGGAAACGTCGTCGCTGGTCATGTTGTTGATCACGAAAACTTCGGCGGCGCATCCTCCGTCCTCCACTGCTCTCATGCTGTCATATTCACAGTTGGTACCGGGGAATACGGGGATAAGGATGCGGGGCTTTTCCGTCCTTACCGCGGGAGCGGGATAGGGGATGGCCCTTTGGAAGCTGACGTTGTCGGGCGTATCGTCGAAGGAGGCGCTGCTGCCGTATACTCCGCTGAGCTTCTCCTCGCTGATGCCGCACAGCTCTCTGAGACTTATCCTCTCGCCTTCGAAGGTGAGGATTCCGTCGTCGGTGACCGTTCCTATGGCGTCGTCGTCCCTCAGGCCGGGTGTGCACTCAACGATGAAGGAGCCGTATGCGGGCTCAAACAGCTTCTCCTTTGAGATGCCGCTGATCTCCGCACCCTTCATGTTGCCGAAGCCCATCTCCATGATGCTTACCGCGATGCCTTCGCTGCCCGGGGTGCGGCAGGATACGGCAAGGCCGCTTCTGAGGAGGGACGTGACATCGGAAATGACCTGTTTGAGGCTGGAGGCGACGGGGAGCCCGTTCTCATCCTTTTCGGCTTCGATCAGAATGAGTTTGTTGCCCTTCTGCTTGAGCTCGGGCGAAACGATATGCTCCGCCTTTTCCGCGCATACCGCGAAGGAAATAAGGGCGGGAGGAACGTGAAGGTCCTCGAAGCTTCCGCTCATGGAATCCTTTCCTCCGATGGCAGCGACCTGAAGGTCCAGCTGTGCCTTAAGGGCACCGAGAAGGGCTTCCATGGGTTTTCCGAAGCTCACGTTGTCGGTGGGCTTCTCGAAGTATTCCTGGAACGAGAGATAAATGTCTCTGAACTCGGCTCCGGTGGCGATCAGCCTGCAGACCGAATCCACCACCGCGAGGTAGCTTCCGATATAGGGGCTCCTTTCGGTGATGTATGGATCGTATCCCCAGGACATGAGGGAACAGTCCTGCGTATGGGAAGCTCCCACCGGGAAGAGATGGGCCATGGCCTGTATGGGTGTGAGCTGATATTTTCCTCCGTAGGGCATCAGCACCGTGCCGGCGCCGATGGTGGAGTCGAAACGGTCGGAAAGAGCCTTCCTGGAGCATACGCTCAGATCCCCCGCTCTCTTTCTGATGAGTTCGCAGAAGGTTCCGTCGGGCTCATCCCCGGCCTGCACGGCTTTTGAGGTCACTGCGCTGCGGTGCTTGGGGGCTCCGTTCGTGTCCAGGAACGAGCGGGCGATATCCACGAGCCTCTGGCCCCTGTAGCGCATGATGAGTCTTTCGTTGTCGGTGACGACTGCCACGGGAGTGGCTTCCAGGTTCTCCGCGCGGGCCAGTGCCAGGAATTTCCTGGTATCCTCGCTGTTCACCACGACGGCCATTCTTTCCTGGGATTCGGAGATGGCTATCTCGGTGCCGTCAAGTCCTTCGTATTTGACGGGGACCCGGTCGAGATCTATGAACAGTCCGTCAGCCAGTTCCCCTATGGCCACGCTTACTCCGCCGGCGCCGAAATCGTTGCAGCGCTTTATCATTAGCGAAGCCCTGGGATCCCGAAAGAGCCTCTGGAGCTTTCTTTCCTCGGGTGCGTTGCCCTTCTGCACCTCCGCGGCGCAGGTCTCCACGGAACGGGAGGTGTGGGCCTTGGAGGAGCCAGTGGCTCCGCCGATGCCGTCGCGGCCCGTCCTGCCGCCCAGCAGGATCACGGTGTCTCCCGGCTCGGGACGCTTTCTGACCACGTTGGCTTCCGGTACAGCCGCGATGACGGCGCCTGTTTCCATGTGCTTGGCCACGTATCCCGGATGATAGATCTCGTTGACGATGCCCGTGGCTATGCCGATCTGGTTGCCGTAGGAGGAGTATCCTCTGGCGGCTTCCGTTACGAGCTTTTTCTGGGGAAGCTTGCCCGGCAGGGTCTCCGATACGCTGACGGTGGGATCCGCGGCGCCCGTAAGGCGCATCGCGCCGTAGATATAGGCTCTGCCGGAGAGGGGATCCCTGATGGCTCCGCCGATACATGTGGCGGCGCCTCCGAAGGGTTCGATCTCCGTGGGATGGTTATGGGTCTCGTTCTTGAACATCAAAAGCCAGGGCTCGCTTTTGCCGTCCACTTCTATCTGGGCCTTGATGCTGCAGGCGTTGATCTCTTCGGATTCGTCCAGCTTCGTAAGAACTCCCTTGTATTTCAGATACTTCGTGGCTATGGTGGCCATATCCATCAGGCATACGGGCTTTTTCGAGCCCACTTCCTTGCGGATGCGCAAGTATTCCTCGAAGGTGTCCCTGTGTACCTGTTCACCGAAGGCGACCCTGTCGATGACCGTGGAAAACGTGGTATGGCGGCAGTGGTCGGACCAGTAGGTGTCAATGAGCTTGATCTCGGTGATGGTAGGATCCCTCTTTTCGGAATCGAAGTAATCCCGGCACATCTTCAGGTCGTCGAGATCCATGGCAAGTCCCATGGATCCGATCAGCGAAGACAGTTCGTCGTCGCTCATCAGGCTGAAGCCCTCCATGGTCTCCACGGGATCCGGTTCGGGATAGTCCGCCTCGAGGCTTTCGGGTTTCTCCAGGGATGCCCGGCGGGAATCCACCGGGTTGATCATGTAGCTGACGATGGCGTCGAAGGTCTCGTCGCTTATCTGTCCGTAGAGAAGGTAAACGGTGGCGCAGCGGATGATCGGGCGCTCCTTCTGGGAAATGAGCTGTATGCACTGCTGGGCGGAGTCCGCCCTCATGTCGAACTGTCCCGGCAGGTATTCGGTGGCGAAGACCCTGTCGGCGCCAGCCGTGTCCAGCTCCCTGTATACGTTGTCCACCTGGGGCTCGGAGAATACGGTGTCCACCGCGCCCTCGAAGGTCTCTTCGTCGATAAGGTCCGCGTCGTAGCGGTTTATGATCCTTATGCCTTCCAGGCCCTCGGTGCCGGAAATGCCCCTGAGGTCCTCCAGCAGGGACGCGGCATTGTGGGAATATTCGCTTTTTTTCTCGACATATATCCTGTAGACCATTTATTTTCCTCCCTTTGCCTTAAGCGCTCTGGCTCCTATGTCGTGACGGTAGAACGCGTTGGCGAAGCTGACCCTCCTGACTTTTTCGTATGCTTTTTCTATCGCTCCCTGAAGGGAAGAGTCCCTGGCGGTGACGCCCAGCACCCTTCCTCCGTCGGAAAGGAGCTTTCCGTCCGAGACGGCGGCTCCCGCCACGAACACGTCGTCGGCGATGTCTTCGGGGATCGTGATCTCAAAGCCCTTTTCGTAGGATACCGGATATCCCTCCGACGCCATGACCACGCAGCAGCACGAATCGTCCGAGAACCTTACGTCGCACTCCGACAGGGTGCCCTCCGTGACATGCAGCATAGTATCCAGCAGGTCGCTTTCCATCAGGGGAAGCACCACCTGGG
>JAGACT010000071.1 GCA_017613995.1 Eubacteriaceae bacterium | reverse complement strand
TGGAAGAGGGCGTCGGGCTTCAGGTAGGTGCAAACTCCCTCGGCGAACTCCAGCTCCCACTCGGTGATGGCGTCTATCAGCTCATGCATCTCGTCGGGGTATTCCAGAAGGTCCATAAGGCAGTTTTTGATCTCCAGAAGGTAGTGGCACTGCTCGAAGACTCCCGGGGCGAAGAACATGGTGGCAAACTGCTCCGTCCGGTCGATCTTTTCCGCCGCCCCGATGAAGGGTTCCCATTCTCCCGCGGTGAACGTCGCCTTCGGGAACTTCACGTAGTCCCTCCAGTGCTCGATGTCCTTTATAACTATCTTTTCCGGTGTGTGCACCGGGAACGCTCCCGGAGTGCCTGTGGGCCATGACTTGGTCACGCCCCAGGCGTTTACTACGTTCTCCTGTCCGTAGGCTGGAGCGGGGTTTATGAGGCTCAGGGGCGTGCCCATGATCATGCCGAAGGCCTCGTACTGCTGAACGAACCTGTCCGGATTCCCGCCCCGGATGGTCTCAAGAAGATTCTGTTTCTTAGTAAGCATTTTTACCTCCCGTAATAGCTTTGTCATCTGAGGAAAGTATACCCCAAACGGGGCGTTTTCACAATGATTATAATGTCCGCACCCGCCGCGGCGGAGCACTGTGAAAGCACGATTCTTCTGTCTCAGAGGTGAAAGGTGTTGCCACAGCGGCCCGGGTGATGTTAAAATATCGGTAATAATTAACTAACCCAGGAGAAGACTGATGAAAAAAGAAATTAGAGACAATCAGGCCATATACGAGAATCCCCTGAATTTCGAGCAGGTGTACCGCAGACTGGTGCCCACGTCCCCCGAGAGACATTTCCTGGATCCCGCCTACGGCTCCAAGGTGGTGCTGCCCACCGCAGGAGGCGGCAGAGGGACCTATGAGGCCATCCACGCCGCCAGGACCCTGGAGGACGGCACCGTGGTCATCACCTTCTACGCCCCCGACGCGAAAAGGGTCGAGGTCGCCGGCATCGGAGGCTCCATGCAGGGACGCTACGATCTGGAAAAGTGGGAGGACGGCTACTGGAAGGCCGAGATAAAGGATATCAGGAGCGGTTTCCATTACTGCGTGTTCATCGTGGACGGAGTGCTGACCTTCAATCCCACCATGCCCTTCGGCTTCGGAAATTCCTACGTCATGAACTACTTCGAAGTGCCCGAGGAGGACGATTTCTACCTTCTCAAAGACGTGCCCCACGGCGCCGTCAGGATGGAGATCATGAAGAGCGAGATGTGCGGACGCTGGCGCAACCTTTACGTTTATACCCCGAAGGATTATGACAAAACCGACAAACGCTATCCCGTGCTCTACATCCTGCACGGAGGCGGAGAGAACGAGATAGGCTGGTTCTGGGAAGGCAAGCTCAACTACATCGCAGACAACCTTCTGGCCTCCGGCGAGATGGAGCCGATGCTGATAGTGGCGGCGTCCTTCACGGCCCCCAGGGAAGTGGGAGACAACCTCTTCGAGAACGTCAGCTTCCCCGAGGTCATCTCAAAGGAGATCGTTCCCTTCATCGACGAGAACTACCGCACCATAGCGGACCGCCGCGGCCGCTGCATCGCAGGTCTTTCCGCCGGCGGCGGAACGTCCCGCCAGATCATCAGCCTGCATCCCGAGGTGTTCGCGAATCTCGGACAGTTCTCCTCCGGAGGAGGCTTCCCAGTCGAGGGCATCACTACGGCACAGGCCCCCACGGGTTTCGGCCCTCCGGGAGCCACCCCCATGGACAAGGTGTACGCGGCCCTCTTCACCTCGCCGGAGGAATACAACGAAAGGTTCGACCTGACCTTCATCACCTGCGGTACCGATGACGGAAGACATGACTTCACGTCGGCTCAGGTGGCCGAGCTGCGTGAAAAGGGCTACAACGTGGAATATGCCTGCTATCCCGGCTACCATGAGTGGGACGTGTGGAGATATTCCGCCAGGGATCTTATGAAGAGGCTCTTCAAAAAGTGATCCCGGGACACATGTGAACCCAGCTGAATACCCCGTCCCCCGCCTGTGGGCGGGGGATGCTTTTATGAGCCGGCAGTACCGGTTTTGTCCGATGCCTTTTGCATTCTTCTGCCGTAAGTTATATAATCAATACAAATGGAAAACATAAACGATATAAAGGAACTTCTTCTGAGGGAGGGATATGTCCCGACGGAGGAGAAGGCCATCCCCTACGGCGTGCAGCTTAAGCTCGGAGATGCCGGAAACATAAGGCTTTATACGAATAAAAAGGGAAAGAGCACACTGGATCTGTCCCAGCTTAAGGACGAAAGGCTGAAGATGCTGCTCTCCGCCCCCAAGGAGGGCTTCCCCCTGCTTTCACCGCCCCTTTGCGGATCCGACGAAGCGGGGAAGGGGGACTGGTTCGGCCCCCTGGTGGTATCCTGCGTCTACTGCGACGAGCTTATGTATTCCGCTCTGGCTTCTGCCGGCGTCAGGGACTCCAAGAAGCTGTCCGACGGGCGCATCGACGAACTGAGGGACACGATCATCCGCATCTGCCCCGTCTATACGGTGGTGGAGCTGTCGGCGGGATCCTTCAACAGGCTGTATTCGTCCTGCCCCAACATGAACACGATCCTGGAAGCCGCCCACGCCCGGGCGGCGGTGAAGACCGCCCGGCGCAGCGGATGCTCCAGGGTGCTCATAGACCAGTTCACCACACCGCAGAAGATGGAAAAGGCCCTTTCCGGCAGCGGCATCGAGCTCACATTGGCCCACAGGGCGGAGGAGAACCTGGCGGTGGCCGCCGCCAGCATCCTGGCCAGGAGCGTCTACAGAAAGCGCCTCACCGAGATGGGGGAGAAGTACGGTATCGAATTCTGCGCGGGAGCGGGGAATGCGGCGGACGAAGCCGCCGAGCGTTTCGCGGCAGCCTACGGCACCGACGCCCTGGAGGAGGTGTGCAAGATAAACTTCAGAAACACAGGGAGGATTGCCACAGATGGATCCCGCTGAAAAAAGGATAAACGAACTTACAGATCTTCTGCTGGAATACAACCGGCTCTACTACGAGGAGGACGCCCCCGCGGTGTCCGACGAGGAATACGACCTGCTCATGGCGGAACTGGTATCCCTGGAGGAGGACCATCCCTCCCTCAGAAGGAGCGATTCCCCCACGGTGAACGTGGGAGGAAGGGCGAAGGAGGGCTTTTCGAAGGTCACCCACGCCACGGCCCAGCTCTCCCTGGCCAACGCCTTCAGCGCCGATGACCTGAGGGCCTTCGACTCCAGGATAAAAAAGGCCCTGGGGGAGGAGAGCTACACCTACGTGTGCGAGAACAAGTTCGACGGCCTCACGGTGGTGCTGACTTATGAAAAGGGCGAACTCATCCTGGGAGCCACCCGGGGGGACGGAGTCACGGGGGAGGACATCACCAGAAACATCCGCACCATCCCCTCCGTGCCGAAGAAGCTGAAGGACCCGCTGGATGTGACCGTCCGTGGCGAGGTCATCATGTACAAAAACGAATTCGAGGAGCTCAACGCCCGGCGGGAGACGGAGGGACTTGCCCTCTTTGCCAATCCCCGAAACGCCGCAGCGGGCTCCCTGAGACAGCTCGATCCCGCCGTCACGGCCCAGAGGAAGCTCGACATTTTCGTATTCAACCTGGAGAGGATCGAGGGTGTTTCCCCCTCGTCCCATTCCGGGGCCCTCGCCCTTCTGGCGGATCAGGGCTTTAAGGTCAGCGAACTCAGAAGCGCCTCAGACATTGAGGAGGTCATCTCGATCATAGAGGAGAAGGGCATCCTGAGACCGTCCCTGCCCTACGAGATCGACGGGGCCGTGGTTAAGATAGATTCCTTCGCCCAGAGGGAGGAGCTGGGAAATACCGCCAAATCCCCCAAATGGGCCATAGCCTACAAGTACAGCGCCCAGGAGGCCAGGACCGTCCTGAGGGACATCACCGTACAGGTGGGGCGCACCGGGGTGCTGACCCCGGTGGCGGAGCTCGAGCCCGTCACCGTGGCGGGAAGCACCGTGTCCCGGGCCACCCTGCACAACGAGGACAACATAGCCCTAAAGGACATCCGCATAGGGGACCGGGTCGTTATAAGAAAGGCCGGGGACGTGATCCCCGAGGTGGTCATGAGCCTCAAAGAGGAGCGCACCGGGCAGGAGAAGGTATTCGAGATGCCCTCCGTATGCCCCGTCTGCGGCAAGGCCGTAAGAAGGGAGCCGGGGGAGGCCGCCGTCAGGTGCGTGAACCCCGACTGCGAGGCCAAGACCGTGAGGCGCCTGGAGCATTTCGTCTCAAAGGGAGCCATGGAGATAGATGGCCTGGGAACGGAACTGGTGTCCCGCCTGTGCGCCGAGGGCTTCATCTCGGACGTGGCGGACATTTACGGGCTGCGCCTTCACGCGGACAGGCTAGTGTCCCTGGAGGGACTGGGGGAGAAGTCCGTCTCGAAGCTCCTGGACGCCATAGACGGCAGCCGCGAAAGAAGCCTTGAAAAACTGATCTTCGCCCTGGGCATACCCCACGTGGGGGCCCGCAACGCCGCGATACTCGCCAGGAACTACCGGGACATGGATAGCCTTATGAAGGCGACGGAGGAGGAACTGACCGCCATAGACGACATAGGCTCCGTCATGGCCGAGAGCATAGTGAGCTTCTTCTCGGACGAGGACAACATAGAGCTCATCGGAAAGCTAAGGGACCTGGGGGTCGGCATGACCTACACCGGGCAGACGCCCTCTTCGGCAAAGCTTGCCGGCAGCGTGTTCGTGCTCACCGGTACCCTGCCGGGATACACCCGCCAGGAGGCCTCTAAGCTGATAGAGGACGCGGGGGGAAAGGTCACCTCCAGCGTGTCGAAGAAGACCACCTACGTGCTGTGCGGGGCAGATCCCGGCAGCAAGCGGGACAAGGCCCTGGAACTGGGCGTTCCCGTCATCGACGAAGAGGAATTCAGAAGGATGCTGGGGATTCAGAATGAATGAGCTGGTGATGCACGCCATGTGCAAGATAAACATAGGACTGGATATCACCGGCAGGAGGGATGACGGCTACCACGAGATAAGAAGCGTCATGCATACCCTGGAGCTGCACGACGTGATGCGCTTCAGCGTATCCGACGAACTGACAGTGAACTGCCCGGGGATCCCCCAGGAGGAGAATATCGTCACCAGGGCCGTAAGGGAATGCATGAAATACGCGGGTGTTTCCGGGGGCCTTAAGGCTGACATGGAAAAGCACATCCCGTCCCAGGCGGGTCTCGGGGGAGGCAGCACCGACGCCGCCTGCGCCATCCGGGCCTGCAGCATGCTGTGGGGCCTGGAGCTTTCGGCGGATGAGATGCGCGGGATAGCCCTCAGGGTAGGCGCCGACGTGCCCTTTCTCGTCGAGGGGGGCTGCGCCGTCTGCGAGGGGATAGGGGAGGAGCTGACTCCCGTGCCCATGGGACCCGCCTGGAGCGTGCTGATAGTGATGCCGCCCTCCCTGAGGGTGGATACCGCATCCGCCTACCGGTGGATGGATTCGGCGCAAATGCCTTCACCCTCCGACCCCTCCGGGGTCCTGGAGATGCTTCGCCGCGGCTGTGCCGTCACTTCTCCCGTGAACGCCTTCGAGCGGTATATCGCCCGGATATCACCCGAAAGCCTTTCCATCAGGGACGAACTCATATCCCTGGGAGCCTTCGCTTCGGGGCTTTCCGGCAGCGGGTCCGCATTCTACGGCCTGTTCAGGGACGATGAGACCATGAACGACGCGGCACAAGCCATGAAAAAGCGCTGTGAAACGGTGATACCGAGCCGCCTGTGCGGCAGCTCGTACAGGATAATAAGCTGATAAAGGAGGAAAATACTATGACGGACGTACTTATCGTAGTGGACATGCAAAACGATTTCATCGACGGGGCCCTGGGGACGGACCAGGCTGTGGCCATAGTCCCGAAGGTGGCCAAAAAGATCGCGTCCTTCGATGGGACCGTGATCTTCACCAGGGACACCCACCTGGAGAACTACCCGGACACCCAGGAGGGCAGGATACTGCCGGTGCCGCACTGCATCAGAGGCAGCGAAGGCTGGCAGATCAGGAAGGAACTGGAGGAGCTCAGAAAGACCGAGGCGGTGGACAAACCTTCCTTCGGCAGCGTTGAGCTGGCGGAAAAGCTCAGGAAAATGGACGGGGAGGAAAAGATCTCCTCGGTGACCCTCGTCGGATTGTGCACCGACATCTGCGTCATCTCCAACGCCATGATCATCAAGGCGTTCCTGCCGGAAGTGCCCATCATCGTGGACGCGTCCTGCTGCGCCGGAGTGAGCCCCGCCTCCCATGAGACGGCCCTGGACGCCATGGCCGCCTGCCAGATCACCATAGTGAACAGATAATAAAACCGCGGTGTAAAGCCGCGGTTTTATTCTGCCTGATTCAGAAGAATATCTCTCCGATGCCGTATCCGGCAGGAAGGGGCTCCTCCTCGGTGAAAAAGAAGTCAGGATCTCTCAGGATCGGCAGGAACGCCTCGTAGGGGACCGTATCGAATTCCATGGCGTATTCCGAGGACCCGAAGCAGCCGCCTTCGTGGGCGCGAAGGTTCAGCCCCCGCATGAACTTGGTGCGGTCGCAGCAGTCATGCACCGCGATGTCCCATCCTTCCTGCACGCAGCGCTTCATGATATCGAGGGTCAGGATGTGGGAGGACACGGGGGAGAGGTATCCCCTCCTGTACATGTACATGTTTTCCCCGAGATAGTTCCCGAGGTTGTTCTCGTTGAGATGCAGCTCCGCCAGGTTCATGAAATCGATGCCGGAAGAAAGGATCTGATCCTTCTTTTCCAGGAAGCTTTCGTAAAACTCCCCGGTCATCGGTGTCTCGATGCCCACTTTCGGTATGAAATTCTTCGCCAGGGCCATGCTGGCGATGACCCTGTCGGAGCAGTTCGTGGCCCCCAGGTTGAACCTGAGTTCATTAAGCCCCGCCTCTCCCAGCCTGCGCAGGTTCTCCCTGTCCGCCAGGGTCCCGTTGGTGTACATGTGCTGATGCACTCCCGCCTCGGAAAACACCTTTATGATGCCGTAATACTTTTCGATCTCCATGAAGGGTTCCAGGTAAACGTAGGCCACGGCCTTCGGGGCGCCCTGGATCCTTATGAGCTCCGGGATGTCCCCGATCCTGAAAAAGCTTCCCCCTATCTCCCAGTAGCCCTCTCCGATGGGAGGCTGCTCATCCAGTTCTCCCCAGTTGTAGCAGAAGGGGCACTGGAGGTTGCACCTGTTGGTCTTCCTTATGGCGTTCAGACCGCTGTCCGTGAGGCACGCGCGGCATCCGTCGGAGATCTTTTCGGGATCCCCCACGAAAAAGCTGCGTCCCCCTATATCGTATACTTCCTCCAGCTGGCCGTACAGCTCCCTTATCTTTCTCTCCTGGGCGTCCTCGATCTGGCTGAGCACGTCGATGACTATCTCCTCCTGCCTGGGGAGCAGCTGCTGGTCGCAGGGCAGGGAGGCGAAAAATTCGAACCACATGAGGGCGTCTTTCTTCGAAATCTTCATAAAAAAATCACCTTTTTCAGTCTGTTTTCCGGTTGATTTTACAACATTTGATGCTCCTTTGGCAATGCCGCCGGCTCAAAGTGGGCCCAAAGGGCCGAAAAATCGGTAAAAAAATGCGAAAAAAAGCCATTTTAGGGGGTGACGGGGATGATTTCCCTTTACAAACGCGATTTTATGTGGTAAAATCACCCTGACGATGAGTGGGGCGACCCGCTCATTAAATTTTGAAGGGGAGTTTTTTTGAAAACAGCATGAAGTTTATCGATGACATGACCGAACTGGCACTGCCTCTCATAGAGGAGAGCGGATGCGAGCTGGTGGACGCCGAATACAAGAAGGAAGGCTCGGTGATGGTCCTGCGCTTCTACGTCGAGCTCAACGAGGGACACATTTCCATCGACGAGCTGGCCGAAGTGAGCGAGAAGATCAGCAGGGCCATAGACGAACGGGATGACATCAGGGATAACTTTACTCTCGAGGTCTCGTCCCCGGGGGTGGAGCGGGTCCTGAAAAAGCCGAAGGACTACGAGCGCTTCGCGGGGAGCCGCGTGGACGTGTCCCTGTACCGTGCCAGGGACGGCGCCAAGAAACTGGTGGCCGTACTGGAGGGATACGAAGACGGAGTCTTCACCTTCACGGACGCGAACGGCACCTTCGAGCTCGCCGAATCCGAGGTGGCAAAGATAAACCTTCATTTTGATTTTAAATTCTGACATGCGAGGGAGGATAAGAGAAAAGAAATGAAAAAGAACACTGCGCAGGACAATTCCCTGGTGGAAGCGATCGAGGCGCTGGAGGAAATAGTCAAGACCAATGGCATAGACAAGGAGACCATCCTTACCACCTTTGAGACAGCGATGGCATCAGCCGTCAGGAGGGATTTCAAGGGAGTCACCAACGTACGCAGCGAGATCGACCGGGATACCCAGAAGATCGTGCTGGCGATACAGAAGACCGTCGTCGAGACGGTGGAGGATCCCGCCAACGAGATCAGCCTGGAGGAAGCCAGGAAGAATGACCCCGACTGCGATCTTGGAAGCGTGGTGGAGTTCCCGGTGAGCCCCACTTCCCTGGGAAGGGTCGCCACCCAGAACGCCAAGCAGATGGTGCTTCAGCAGCTGAGGGAATGCGAGAGACAGATCATCTATGACAAGTTCATAGAGAAGAAGGACGAGCTGATGGTGGGCACGGTGCAGAGAGTGGACCGCAACTGCGTTTACGTGGATCTCGGTCAGGCCGAAGGCATCATGAACTACCAGAATCAGATCCCCGGAGAGGAATACTACTACAACATGAGGCTGCGGGTCTACGTCAGCGACGTGCAGAAGACCGGTAAGGGAGCCCAGATCTACGTATCCCGCTCCCACCCCAACTTTATCAGGAGGCTTTTCGAGATCGAGATCCCCGAGGTCTATGACGGCACCATCGAGATACGCTCCATCGCCAGGGAGGCGGGCAGCCGTACCAAGGTGGCGGTCAGCAGCGAGAATCCCGACATCGAATGCGTCGGCGCCTGCGTTGGCCCCAGGGGCGTCAGGATCCAGAGCATCCTCAACGAGATCGGCACGGAGAAGATCGACGTGATCAACTATTCCGACAATCCCGTGCTGTACATCTCCAATGCCATCAGCCCCGCGGAGGTGGTGGCCATCATCCCCAACCAGGAGGAGAAAACGGCCGTTGCCATAGTGGAGGAGAACCAGCTTTCCCTGGCCATAGGCAAGGACGGACAGAACGTGCGTCTCGCCGCCAGGCTCACCGGATGGAAGATAGACATCAAGACACCGGAGCAGTATGACGAGATGATGGAGGCCGCATCCAGGGCAGAAGCCGAAGAGGCGGAGTCGATCTTCGGAGACGATGCCGGGGAAGTATCCCCCGCTGCGGATGAGAGTTTTTCCTCTGACGAAGAAGACGCCATCGGGGAGATCTTCGGCGAGGAAGAGGCTTCGGCGGACGAAGGCTCCGATGAAGGTGCCGCAGCCGCGGAGGACATCTTCGGAGAGGAGTAGACGGATTGAAGAAACAGCCAATGCGTACCTGCGTCATGTGCAGACAGAAGCGGGAGAAGCGGGAGCTGGTCAGGATAGTACGCACTCCCGAGGGAGAGATCAAGTTCGATCCCACGGGCAAGGCCAACGGACGGGGGTGCTACATTTGCACCGGCGAAGAGTGTCTTGCCAGCGTCAAGAACGCTGCCAGGATCTCCCGGGCTCTGGACGTGCAGGCGGACAGGGAAGAGTTGAACAGAGTTTTCGAAGAGATAACAAGTTACGTAAATCAAGGTACTAAGGGGGAAAAATGACGAAAAAAGTATATGATCTGGCGAAGGAGTACGGTGTCCAGAGCAAGGACTTTGTGAATCTTCTCCAGGAAGCAAATATTCCGGTAAAAAATCATATGAGCGCCCTGACGGATCAGCAGGAGAAATACTTCCGCAACAACTACGTCGTCGCTGACGGGAAACTGTACAAGAAGTCGGAATACGACGCGCAGAACGCGTCGGCTCCGGGCAGTGCCCCCAAGACTGAGGCACCCGCAGCGAAGGCTCCCGCGAGCGCGCCCGCGAAGGATGCATCTTCCTCCGAGCGTCCCGCCAGGGAGACCCAGAGCCGTCAGCAGACCCAGAGCGCTGCTGCCCCCAGAAGGGACAGCGCCCAGAACACCGCCCAGAGAAGGGACGGCGGACAGGGCACCCAGAGGACCGGCAGCTCCCAGCTCACACCTCAGCGCAGCAGCGGTCAGGGCAGCGGCCAGGGCGGCAGCTACCAGCGCAGCGGCGGCAGCCAGGGAGGCACCTACCAGCGCAGCAGCAACAATCAGGGCGGCAGCTACCAGAGGAACAATAACCAGGGAGGCACCTACCAGAGGAACAATAATCAGGGAGGCACCTACCAGAGAAACAATAATCAGGGCGGCAGCTACCAGAGGAACAATAACCAGGGAGGCACCTACCAGAGGAACAATAATCAGGGAGGC
>JAGACT010000070.1 GCA_017613995.1 Eubacteriaceae bacterium | reverse complement strand
CTTCGCTCTCCGGCTGAGGGGTATCGGGCTCCGGCGATTTTTTCACACACCGTGTGAAGGCCGCCATGAGCACCAGCATGCCCGCGAGAAGTATAAGGAATCTCTTCGTAGTGATGCACCTCGTTTCTGTAGAAAGAAGGGGATCCGATGCGGATATGTGGAGTCTGCGACGGGAATCGAACCCGCATTACCAGCTTGGGAAGATGGAGTGTTGCCATTACACCACGCAGACGTTTTCCCGCAAGGGATCCCTCCTGTACGGACTGCTTTCCGTACTCTTTATTCTCCGGCCTCCTGGCCGCCTTCATCGACTTCCATCTCGCTCTCGGGGATGTAGTCGCCGTAGGCGTCCACCAGTTCTCCGTCGAACGAGAAGGCTCCGAAGTAGTCAAGGTCCACGAAAGCCACGTATGTCTTTCCGATGTTGATCTCTATGTCCTGCTCGGTCCCGTCGAGGGATACGATGCGCAGGGGCTCGAGAGGCTGGCCCTTGAGCCATCTGACCTTCTCGACTTTGCCGCCGTTGAAGTAGAAGCCCACTCCGCCGAAGGCCAGGTCGACCTTGGACAGGATGCCGTCGGGATAGCGGGTGATCTCGGTCCAGAGGATCAGAACGTTGTCGAACTCAACGGGAGCGTTGCCCCTGAGGCCGTCCACCATCTGGTTGGACCAGCGCTTGCCGATGTTGGTGTGGACCTTGGTGTACTTGCCCGTCTCGGGGTGGTATGTCATCGTGGCAGAATACGAGTTGGAGAAGCGCCAGTAGATCTCGGACACGTCCTGTCCGTTGAGGACCCTGGGCTCCTGATCGTACTTGACCCAGTTGAACACGTTCCTGGGCTCGAAGTATGTGTTGAAGCCGAGCTTGGGATTGTTGACGGCCTTTGTGATCAGCGCACCGGAAGTGAACTCGGTGTGCTCCATGGCCCTCTGGCCGTAGAGGGAAGTGTCCCTGAAGGTGGCTCCGGAGTTGGGGTAGATGTCCCTGTTGTCCCAGCCCCAGTCCTTGAGCATCTGCTTTGCGTAGGTGGAGCCGCCGTCGTGCACGTACAGCGCCTGGTAGGGCATCATGTTCTGCACGAACTGGTCACGTGCGCTGCGGATGGGCCCGACCACGGGCATCTCCGTGTAGTCGCGGAAGATCGCCATGTACCTGGTGATGCCTCCCTCGGTCTCCATCTCGAAGATCAGATCGGCGTCGGATATGCCTCTCTGAGGCCAGGCGCTCTGGAAGGAGTCGGACATGATGTTGTTGACCATTACCGCTACGCAGTGCTGTCCCCAGGGATAGTCGATGTCCTGTTCCTCTCCGTTGAGAGGGTTCTGGTAATAGACCTTGGGTACCTCGGTGACGGTCTTCTCAGGTGCGGAGGGCTCCTCCTTGTCCTTGTTCTCAGTCCCCTTCACGCATGCAGTCATGGCGGACACGCTTATGACAGCGGCCAGCGCCAGAGCGAAAAACTTCTTCATTGCTGTGTCAATCTCCGTGTTTATGTTGAGCTGCCCCGCAGGGCGCGCAGAAATCCTTTTTGTATTATATATATTTTTTATCCCAATTTCAACCATATGCGTCAATTCGCTGACATCGTTAACGAATTGTTAATCATTGCCGCAGGCTGTATCCGGCGATGACACATAATGCAATCGGATGAATGTTATGTGATATAATCAATGAAAAAGAGAAGCAGCGGGAAGCCATATGAGGAATGGGAGGATGACATGGGATCCGAACGGAAGAGTTTTGTCAGGATATTTACCGCCGGGTGTCTTTGGGGCACGATAGGCGTCTTCGTGAAACTGATGGAATCACGGGGATCATCCTCGTCGTATACCAGTTTTCTCAGACTCCTGTTCGGCTCTGTGATACTGGCGTTGATAACCCTGATCCTGGATGGGCCGAAGGCCTTCATGATCGGGAAAAACACTCTGATCTCCTGCATCCTGCTGGGAACAGTCAGCCGGGGGCTGTTCAACGTCTGCTACAGCACTTCGATACGGATGAACGGCATGTCCGTGGCTTCTGTACTGCTGTACACGGCCCCGGTATTCACCGGAGTGATGTCCTTCATCCTTTTCGGAGAAAGGCTGGACGGCAAGAAGAAAGCTGCCCTGTTCATCAACCTGACCGGATGTGCCCTGACGGCGACAGGAGGAAAACTGGGTGTGGTCGCCCTCGCACCGGTCGGGCTTCTGGCGGGCATCGGAGCCGGCCTCACTTACGGCACCACTCCGGTGTTCGGCAGGATCGCAATGAAGGAGAAGTCATCGCCGCTGGCTGTAGCGGCATATAACCTGGCATTCGGCTGCATTTTCGTCGCTCTGTTCAGCCGACCCTGGGATACGGCGACCGTCATCGTGAGCGGAAAACTGATACTGTACGGCGTGCTGTTCGGCCTTGTACCAACGGCGCTGGCAAACGGCATATATTTCAGCGGGCTTTCGGGCATAACCCGGACGAGCAGAGTGCCCGTAGTGGCATCGGTGGAACTGGTGGTGGCTAATATCATAGGTCTGCTGGCATTTAGGGAAAACTTTTCCGTCGTAAGGGGCATCGGCATCGTCATGGTGCTCATCTCCATAGCGCTGTTCAGCGGGGACGGCGCCGGGCAGGAGAAATAAACAGGAGCCTCTCTTCCGCTTTTCCGGGATATGTGGTAGAATGTTCCCCGACATGTTCACCGGGAGGAAAAGATGACAGAAGCATTCAAAAAGTATCTGTGGGTATTCTTCATATCCATGCTGCCCATTGTGGAGCTCAGGGGAGCAGTGCCGCGGGGCGTGGGCATGGGGCTGCCCTTCTGGCCCACCTATGCGGTGTCGGTGGTGGGGAACATGCTGCCGGTCCCCGTGATACTCCTCCTGGTCAGGCCGGTCCTTGAATGGATGAGCAGGACGAGGCCCTTCGAGAAGATAGGAAGCTTCTTCCTGGACAAGGGCT
>JAGACT010000004.1 GCA_017613995.1 Eubacteriaceae bacterium | reverse complement strand
GAGCCCGTCGATATCCATCCAGATGCCGCCGATCATCCCCACGGCGGAGATGATGATGGAACACAGTCCCGGTGCGGCCTTGTCGCTGACGGCGGACCCGAACAGGATCCCGATCCCCGCAAACATCAATAGCGACGGGATAAGCATAAGCATCGAGAACAGTATCGAGGTGATCGAAAAGACGTAGCCCCGTATCATGCCCACCACAAAGGACACCGCGAAGCATACGCTCATCTGCACGAGCCCCAGGATCAGTACCGGCAGAGTGTAGCCGATCACGTAATCCGAGGCCTTCATGGGAGATGCGTACAGTCTGAGAAGCAGGGCCGTGGTCCTGTCCTTGGAGACCTGGATGCCCGTGAAGAGCATCACGAAAGTCAGTCCGAAATACGCGATGCCGGGGGCCAGGTTCTCGATGTGGAACACCCTCATGTTTGCCTGGGGCGGTATGCTGCTGTCCACTATGCTCATGATTACCAGCATCACTATCGGGAAACCCAGACAGAAAATGTAGCTCAGCGGATCCCTTCTTATCTCTTTGCCCACACGGCCTGCGAACACGATGCTTTTCATTTTTCTCCCTCCACTATCTCAATGAAAATGTCTTCCAGCTTTTCCTTTCCGGTCCTCGCCCTGAGCTGTTCCATGGTCCCCTCCGCCACCAGGCGGCCCTTCACCATTATGGCGATGTGGTCGGAGAGTTCTTCTGCCTCTTCCATGTAGTGGGTCGTCAGTATGACGGTGACCTTTCCCTTCAGGGAGCGTATGACCTTCCACAGTTCCCTTCTGGCCAGAACGTCAAGTCCCAGGGTGGGCTCGTCCAGATACAGTATCCTGGGATCGGTTATAAGCGCCATGGCGATGCTGAGCTTTCTCTGCCAGCCGCCGGAAAGGGTCTTCGCCCGGCTGTGCCGGATCTCGTCGAAACCGAACTGTTCGATCACTTCTTCCGCCTTCCTGCGGCTCTCTTCCCCGGAAGCTCCGTATATCCCCGCGATGAATTCCAGGTTCTCCTGCACCGTCAGATTCGGCGCCACGGAGGTTTCCTGGGGGGAAAGGTTACCGAGCCTTTTTACAGCTTCAAGCTCCGTCAGGATGCTGTGGCCGAATACCCAGGCTTCTCCGGCACTGGGTGCCGTAAGTCCCGTCAGCATCCTTATGGTCGTGGTCTTTCCTGCCCCGTTGACTCCCAGGAAAGCGAAGAGCTCTCCTTCGGGGATCGTCAGATCCAGATCGTCTACCGCTGTCTTTGAGCCGAAGTCCTTTCTCAGATCTTTTATCACAACTGCGTCAGTCATCATTTGCTACCTTCCTTTTCCTGAAGCTTCGCGTTTATCGCGTCTATATCTTTTCTGCACAGAACGTACTGCACCCACCACGTGATCCCGTAGGAGACCACGACGCTTATGACCGTCACTATCATACTGAGCCTGTAGCGATGAAAGCCCCAGGCGATGCAGGACGTGGGGATCCAGGCGGACAGCATGATCACCAGAAAGATGAGGCTCTGGGAGAGCAGGCCGATCCTTTTCGTCTCGAAGACGACCGTTCCCGCGGAAGTTATCCCGCTCATCACCCCTATCAGCATCAGCTGGGCCGCAAATGCCATGACCTCGCTGTCAAAGCGGGAGGCGAACTCCGGCAGCAGGAGGGCGTGGCCCATGCCCGGCATCACGAGGATCTGTATGATCAGAGTGATCGTGACCGAGCAGCATATGCCGTTAATGAACCTTGTCAGCACTCGTTTAACCATCTTTTTCCCTCCTCAGCTCAGTACCTTTTTTATCCTGCCGACATAGCGTCGGGACACATAGGTTTCGTCTCCGTTTTTCATGTACATTTTTATCGTTCCGGAATAGCTCATGTCCAGCTTCTCTATCTGGGATATGTTCACTATCTCCGAGTTCGAGATCCGCACGAACCCCCTCTCCCCCAGGGTCTCCTCCAGCACGTAAAGCCGGTCTTTGACCTCAAAGGTCTCATCTTTCGTCCTCAGATAGACCTTCTTGTTCTCCGAGTATATCCGCACGGTCTCATGCGCCGAAACGGACCGGGTTTCCTGCTGCCGGTGCACCGTGATCTTTGCCGAGAGGATATCCTCCAGCAGATCCCTCAGCTCGACGGCTTCCCTCGACCTCTGTGCGCAGCAGATATGGATCTCAGGTTCTTTGTATTCATCCTGGATGTCAAACAGTATTTTCATATAATTTCTCCGAAGTGATTCGATTATACACTTTCCCGGGGATGCAGCAACGGATTTTCGACAGGTGGTACGGGAACAGCGACGGTCGGTCGTGTTCGGACCGTCATCCGCGCAAAAAAGGACCTCCAGCAGGTGCAGCAGGCTGCCTGTGGGGATCCTCTTTTCCCGGCATCATTTTCTTTAAAGGTATCCGATCGGATAAACATCCCGCTGTGGTCCCGGCCGGGTCCTTCGGTCGGGTTTTCCGGGTGCCGGCAGGACCGCCGGATATCTACCGCGCCAGTAGGCTCACCAGCCTCGCCGCCGCTTCCACGGTATCCTCCCGGCTACCGAAAGTCGACAGCCGGAAATATCCCTCACCGCACTCACCGAAGCCCGCCCCCGGAGTGCCTGCCACCTGAATGCTGTTGAGCAGCAGGTCGAAGAATTCCCAGCTCCCCATTTCGCCGGGGCAGCGTAGCCAT
>JAGACT010000069.1 GCA_017613995.1 Eubacteriaceae bacterium | reverse complement strand
GTTTATGATCACCTGGGTCGCCTCGATGCCCTCCGCTGCGGAGATGGCGATGCTGCCTCCCTCTATCACTGCCCGGGTCGTGGCATGGATGCCGTCGTCCCCCGCGCGGACGGCAAAGATTCCGCCCTCTATCACCACCGAGCCCACGGAGTCGTCGTCATTGTTCTCGGCGTGCAGCCCGTCTCCTCCGGCGGTGAGGGAGCATGTCCCTGCGCAGGCATAGATGCCCTCGTGGGCTTTTATGGCCCCGTCCGATGCCGTGACGTTCCAGGTGCCCCCGGTTATTTTGAGTTCGTCGTTGCTTTTGATGCCGTCGCCTGTGGAGCTTATCTCCACGGTGCCCAGCCCGTTCAGGACCAGATCGTCACGGGAGAAGATCACGGCGTCCTCATCGGAAGTGAACTTCCCGCTGACGGCAAGGGTGTTTACGCTGTCCTCGACGGAGGTGATGAACACCTTGTCCGCGTTCTCCACCAGGATGCAGCACTGATGAGCGTTTTCGATATAAAGGCCGTCCAGCACCAGCTGTACCTTGTCGTCGTCCCCCGCGTCCACCGCTATGACGGCGTCCCGGGCGCTGCCGCTCAGCACGTAGATACCCTCTTCGGTGATGTTAACGGTCTGCCCGTCCGTTACCGTGATGTACTGCGCACCGGAAAGGTCGGGATTCTGGGTAAGGTCCCTCGTTGTAAACAGGTCGCTTCCTTCCGCCACGACAGTCTGAGTGTCTGACGTATTCCCTGAAGGCGCGGGATCTGAGGTCTGGGCCGTGCCCGTCTGGGTGCTCCCGGCGGTGCCGGAGGACGCGTTCCCGCAGCCCGCCAGGGCGATGATCATGACCGTGATCAGCAGGGCGGCTGACGCCGCCAGCATTTTCTTTTTCATTTTTTACCTCTCATTTTCATTTTTTCTTTAAAGCTGATTCGACTGTTCCGTATAGGGCAGTATCGAGATCTCAAGATTTCCGTTTCTGATGCGCAGTTCGTCGATGAAGGCCTTTTCGTCCTTCGGATCCTTCATGCGGATCCTGTAGGAGAGCCTGAACATGCTTCCCATGCCGGTGGTCTTCACTCCCACGTTCTGCGCCTTTTTCAGATAGCGTCCGAAGGCTTCGTCGAAGGCCCCGGAGTACTCCAGCGTCTCGGGAACCGTGATCCGAAGAAGCTTGTCCTCTCCCATGCGGGTATGCTCGAACACGTTTACGCTTCCCAGCATAAGCAGCATCAGGGCCATGGACAGCAGGATCACGGTGCCGTAGGCGATATATCCCATGCCGAAGGCTATGCCGGAACCCATCGCCACCAGAAGGCAGGCGATCTCGTCCGAGGTGCCCTGGGCCGAGCGGAAGCGGATCAGGCCGAAGGCTCCGCCTATGGCGACTCCCGCGCCGATGTTGCCGTTCACGAAGGTGATCACCGCTCCCACAACGAATGGTATCAGGGCGCTGACGGTGAAAAAGCGGTTGGTGGAGCGGACTCCGAAGCTCAGTATCCAGGAATAGACGAATCCTGACAGGAGGGATACTGCCGCCATCAGGAAAAACTGCTGGGGTGTGACCGTGAGCGAGTAAATGGAATCAAACATGATATTTTCTCCTTTCATGCGACGCCGCAGAGCGGCGCGGCGTATGTACATGCGGCAGACTGTTTCTTCTGCCCTGCGAGTTCTTTTTTGTACGCTTCCCCGTACTTGGAAAAGCTGCTTTGATAGATCCTGCCTTCGCAGAGGATCGATGTGAGCCACAGCGGCATGGCTCCCTGCACTTTTATCTCGAGGATACTTTTGCCCTCCTCAAGCAGCGGTGTTCCTTTAAGGGACCGGCTCAGGGACAGTTCCTCCGTGCGGTAGCGGGGAGCGCGGTCTATCGTAAGACGAAGATCCCCTCCGGGCTCATAGAAAGCTTCCCTGTCGTAGATGATGAGGCATTTCGGGACAAGTTCCCGGTAGTAATCCCTGAAATATTCGAGTTCCCTGGCGATCTGGCCTTCCCCGAGTACATCCTCTCCCGCCATGAAGCGGGCTGCCCCGGGGATAGTGGTGCAGACCCTGCGCTTGTAGACGATGCCGTCGTACTTGCGCTTAATTTCCAGATAGACAGGAGAGCCTGCGTCCGCCAGACCGTAGGAGCGGAGCCTGAGCTTTTCCTTGAATGCGGGCTTTTCCAGGCTCTCCCTTATCAGGCGGGAATCGGGGGTGTCATAGTACAGGGAGGCGATGGAACTCAGTCCGTATTCGTCCGGGCACATGCGTCCCTCCAGATTCCTCACAAGGTGATCCGTCTGGTCCGGATCCATGATGTATTTCATTTCATATCTCTGCATGACCGAGACTGTCATCGCAGCCACCTCCTCTCTTTTACGGCTCAAGGATAACCGGGAATGATTGAAGGATGATTGAAAGAGGAGTTTTTCCGATTATTTTTTTCGCAGGGTCCGAAGGGAAGGGACCAGGGCGCGCATATGCTTCCCTCCCGCATGAAACCAGATTGAGGCATAAAGAAACAATAAAAATTACATATATATAATTTTTCCTGTTGACTTTATGGTCTCCATGCTTTAAACTTCATAATGATAATATTTAAGCGGCATTGCCGCGGAAGGGAATAATCATTCTATGTCAACAGAAGAACTCTCCCTGCGCTCGCAGGAAGCGGAAGACGCAAAGAGACTGAAAAGATTCAAGTTCCTGTATCCTTTCTATGAATTTTGCGCTTCCATGTCAAAGGCGTTCTCGACCTACGTAACATTCTTCTACACCAACGTCTTTATGTTCTCGGTGAATTTCACCGCTACAATCACTCTTACATCGAGCCTGATCTCCTGGATCGGAACCCCGGTGTTCGCTGCATTCGTCGACGGCTTCAGCTTCAAGACAGCCAAGTACTGGCCCTGGGTGCTGATCGGATCCCTGCTGGTCAACGGCGGAACGATGCTCATCATCGCACTGCCCGCTCTCACCGGCAAGACCGTGGAACTGATGTATGTCGTATTCGTCATCAGGATCATCATGACGATCGTTACCCCGATGTCCTCCACCCCGATGTCCGGAAGCTTCCCGAAGATGAGTAAGGAACCCGCCGACAGACAGTATTTCGGAATGGCTCAGAAGGTCGGCCGTGACGGCGGCAAGACCCTCTTCGGCTACATCGTTCCCGCCATGCTGATCGCCCTTTCCGGAGGAAGTCAGGACCCGACGATGGCAGGTTACGCCATCACGGCAGCCATCTGCTACGGAGTCACGATCTTCGGATTCTGGCTCTTCGCACTGGCCGGACTCAAAGGCTCCTACGTCGAGAGAGAAGCCCTCAAGGAAACGAAGGCCAAGAAGGCGAACAAGGTGCCTCTTTCCGCCATGGTCAAGACCATCATCGGAAACAGACAGGTGCTCGGCATGTTCATCTTCTTCTCGCTGCACAAGAGCTACTACTTCATCTACACATCCTACGCTGCCTACGTATTCAGGTATGTGTTCCAGGATCTGGGCAAGATCGGTACGTTCATGACCATCTTCAACCTGACCGCCATCATCGGAGTTATGTTCGGACCCCTCTGGACAAAGCTCTGGAAGGAATCCAAGAGAGCAATCGTCACATGCTTCCTGGCCCACATGGCGTTCCTGGTGATCATGTTCTTCACCTTCAAGACCGGAGGAGTGAACCTCTTCATCATCCTCTTCGGATGCTCCAGCTTCTTCATGGGAATGCTCGAGACCTGGGTCCTTCCGAACTTCGCAGCCGCCGCCGACTACGGTGCATGGAAGACCGGCGCCAGAATGGATACCCTTACCATGGCTATCTATTCCATGTGCATGACCGTATGCATGGTCATCACGACCCTGGTCGCCACCGCGTTCCTGAACAGCTTCGACTATACCGGATGGCTCCAGCAGTATAACGCCGGAACCGTCGGCATCACCCAGGAAGTCGTCAACGGACTGGCCAACCTCTTCACACTGGCTCCGCTGGTCCTGTCGATCCTTTCCGTGTGCGCCCTCGTGTTCATCTACAACATGACGGACGACAAGCTCAAGAAGATCCAGAAGGATCTGGCGGAAGGCAAGACAGCAGCCAACTCCGAGTGGAAGTTCTAAAAAACCATTTTACAGCCGGATCATTCCGGCTGTTTATTATTGGTTCAGCAATCATTCCGGCAGCTCATCCCCGAAAGGAAATGATTGACAACACCATGCAAAAATGAAATAATATTATCAGTAAAACATTCAAACATGAGAGATCTGCGAGGAAAGCCCGCAGCGGAAAGGAGAAAACCATGAGCGACTACAGAAAAGTGATCACCCGGCCCGGGGAAGTACTGGACTACGAGACCGTCTTCGAGGAAAACCCGTACCTGAGGACAGGAGTCCCCGAGAAGATGGGCAAGGCGGAAAAGCTCGAGTACACCACCTCGGTCTATGAGAACGGGATAACCTATACCAAGAGGGCGTACGTATATCTGCCCTACTGCTATGACGCAGAGGATAAATCCAGGAAGTACAATGTTCTTTACTTCCAGCACGGCAATACCTGTGAGCCTGCCATGTTCGCCGTCGGCGGCAACAAGTACATGTTCGACATGCTCTTCGATTCCGGAGAGAACGATCCCTGCATCATCGTATTCATAAGCTATTACATGGATCCCATGAGGGACGCCGAGATCAGGACCCAGTCCGGCGGAGCGGAAGCGGGCGACGGATGGACCCCCGGCCTTCCCGGCAACTTCGACAAGGAGATCGTGCATGACATCATCCCCGCGGTGGAGCTGAAGTACAACACATACCTCGAGGACGGATCCCCCGAGGGCATCAAGGCCACCAGGGACCACCGCGCCATGGCGGGCTATTCAAGAGGAGGAGCATGGGTATGGAGGATGTTCCACTACGGCTTTGAGTACTTCAGATGGTTCTGCCCCACCAGCGGCGGCATCTCCTGCGACAAGTTCATGCCGATGCCTCCGGGAAGCGTTCCTTCACCCGTCATCACGGATCAGGAAAGGATCGACTACGTGCTTGAACCCATCAAGGCAAATCCGGGACTGCCCTTCTTCATCTACGCGGGCAGCGGCGGAGTCCGTGACAGCCTCGGGCTGCGCACTCAGATCAAGAACCTCACGGAGCAGGAGGGATTCTCCTACGGTCCCGATCCCACGAAGAACAATATCTACTACTCGATATCCGACTACTACCACACCGACTACCTCGTTCCGTACTATTTCTGGAACTATCTGAAGATACTGTTCAAGCTCTGAAGAGAGCGGATCATACACAGACTGAATTCGGACAGCGCCGGACCCGGCGCTGTCCTCCTTAGCGACATAATCCCGCGGCAGAAATAATAAACAGGAGAGAGAAAAAATGCCTAAAGTACTGTTGCTCAACGGAAGCCCCCACAGCGGCGGATGCACCGCCACCGCCCTTCAGGAGATGATCGGGGTGTTCGAATCCGAAGGTATCGAGACCGAACTCGTGCAGGTGGGCGCCAACGACATCAGAGGTTGCCTCGGATGCGGAAAATGCAGGGAGAAGGGAAAGTGCGTCTTCGACGACCTGGTGAACGAGGTGGCAGAAAAGTTCGCCGCCTCCGACGGACTGGTGATCGGCAGCCCCGTGTACTACGGCTCCCCCAACGGCACCATCCTGGCCTTCCTGGACCGGCTGTTCTATTCCTCCGGGAGGATCGACAAGCACATGAAGGTGGGAGCGGCCGTGGTGACCGCGAGAAGGGGCGGCAATACCGCCAGC
>JAGACT010000003.1 GCA_017613995.1 Eubacteriaceae bacterium | reverse complement strand
CCCGAAGGGGCAGTGCAGCCACATATTATCTCTTGTAATCTATAACGATATGCCTGTTGGGCTCCTCTCCCTCGGAGTGGGTGGTCACGTGCTCGTAGTTCTGCAGAGCGGAGTGGATGATCCTTCTCTCGTAGGGATTCATGGGCTCGAGTTCGTAGCTGGTCTTGGTCTTTTCCACCTTGAGGGCGATGCGGTCCGCCAGGTCCTGAAGGGAATTCTTTCTCTTCTGCCTGTATCCCGCCACGTCGAGGCTGACTCTGATGTATTCTCCGCGGTCGCGGTTCACCACGAGGCTCGTCAGATACTGGATGGAATCGAGGGTCTGTCCCCTTCTTCCGATGAGGATGCCGGTCTCTCTGGAATCGATGTCCAGCATGAGGACGTCGTCCTCATAGTAGGCGTCCACGGTGCCGCTCACGCCCATCTTCTCCAGCAGTTCGGTCAGGAAAGCCTTTCCTCTCTCCAGGGTGTCGTCGTTCACGGTGACCTCCACCTTGGCGTACTTGTTCCCGAACATGCTCAGTATCCCGGAATCGGGAATATCCAGGACCTTTACCGTTACCTTGTCTTCGGTGGTTCCCAGCTCCTCCAGAGCGTTCTGGATGGCCTCCTCCACCGTCTTGCCTTTAGCCTGTACACTTTTGATCATTTTTTCAATCCTCCTAGCTGTCCTATGCCTTTTCGCTCTTTTTTACGATCTTGGGCGGTTCGATGTTCAGGGGGAAGAACTTCTCCATGACCCAGTTCTGGACAAGGCCCAGTCCGGTCTGCATCGTCCAGTAGATGGCGATGCCCTGGTTGAACGTGAAGCTGATGTAGGCAATGAACACAGTCATCATGGTGCTCATCATCTTCATCTGGTCGTTCTGGGTGCTGGACTGCTTCTTGTTGGTCTCAGCCTGCTGGATGAAGGTGAGAGCGATGGAGAGGATCGGGAAGATGAGGGAGAGCAGGAATTCCCCGCTCAGTCCCTGGGCCTTGAACAGGTCCACCGGGGAAAGGGTCATCTGCTTGATCCACAGGAAATTCTTGGGGACGCTGGCAAAAACTTCCTCGGAGCCGAAAACGTACTTTGCGGGCTCTCTGAGGGCTCCCCACAGTCCGAAGATCAGGGGAAACTGGATCAGAAGGGGAAGGCATCCCGAAAGAGGGGAGTAGTTGTACTTCTGATAGAGCTTCTGCAACTCCTCGTTCATCTTGGTCTGGTTCTTGGCGTACTTCTTCTGGATGACATCCTGGGCCGGTTGAAGCAGCTGCATCAGCTGGGTGGAGCGGTACTGCTTGATGGTCAGGGGAAGCATGATCACCTTGACCGCCACCGCGAACAGTACGATCGCCAGACCGTAGTTGCCGCACGCTTCGTAAAGATAGTACATCAAGCGGCCAAACAGTTCGTATAAAAAAGTCATATATTGACCTCCTGAAATTATATCAAAGGGTCATAGCCGCTCTTTCCGAACGGATGACACCTCAGAATTCTTCTGATGCTCAGATACGCTCCCTTGAAAAAGCCGTACTTCTGAAAAGCCTGATAGCTGTATTCCGAGCATGTGGGGATAAACCTGCAGTGGGGCTTCATCATAGGCGAGATATACTTCTGATATCCTCTTATAAGAAGCATCATCAGCCTGCTCATGCCTTTTCCTCCCTGAGTAGCCCCATGGCTCCGGAAAGCTTCAGGACGGATTCTTCCAGTTCGTGGTAGTCCGCCTGGGCGGCGGGCTTTCTGGCCACGAAGACGATGTCGTATCCGGGAAGAAACCTCTCCTCGCTGAGCCTTACCGCTTCCCGGATCCTTCTGCGTATGCGGTTTCTCACCACCGCGTGCCCGATCTTTCCCGATACGGTGATCCCCAGATGGGATTCCCCGTCCTCGCTGGGAGCCCTGTAGATGACCAGGATGCGGTCGGCCTTCGATTTCGCGGTGGCGTAGATCGCCCGGAACCTGCTGTTCTTTTTGATGGATCGCATTGCCGGTCTCCTTTGCGCAGCACACACGGAGCGGTCCTCTTTAAGTAAAAAAGGGATTTCCAGTGAAACCCCCTTTATCCCAAGCACTTTACCGATCTAATTCGTGCTGCATCAGAAATTTCGCAACTATGCAGTCAGGGTTGCTCTGTTCTTTCTTCTCCTGCGAGCGATCACATTGCGTCCGCCGGGAGTAGCCATTCTGGCTCTGAAACCATGATCTTTCTTTCTCTTATGGTTGTTGGGCTGAAATGTTCTCTTCATTTTAGTTCACCTCGTAATGCTGCTCATTTGCGAGCGCCTAAATATTATATATGCATTTATTGTTCATGTCAAGAAAAAAGGAGAATCAATATCTCCGTTCCGGCCTCTTTTTTGCCAAAAAAGACTTGCAATGAAGCAAATTATATGTATAATTAAATGGTACTGTGGCCCCGTGGTCAAGCGGTCAAGACATCGCCCTTTCACGGCGGTAACACGAGTTCGATTCTCGTCGGGGTCACCATCCAATACTTAATATTTCCCACGTTTATCGTGTGATATCTCTGCTTGTTAAGGGCAGTGGAAGCATATTTGCTTTATGTAAATGTGTTTCCACTGCCCTTATTTTATTTCTCCGACGGAGGTGCGTATGGCAAGACCGGCTTTCTTCAGAACTATAGAGCAGAGAAAGGAGCTGGCATGGCTTCTGGAAAGCGGGATGCCGCGAAAGGATATCGCCTCTGAGTTCGGCTGCGATGTGACAGTACTCAGGCGTGAGATAATGCGCGGTACTCCGGAGCGCAGCGTTAAGGGCCGTTACAACCCGGAACTGGCCCACGCAAGGTACATGGGCTTCTCCGAGGAAACGAAGGTATTCGATACTCCCCGGAAACGCAGGATGCTTGCAGGTTGTCTGAAAAGCGGTATGTCATTTGATGTCATTGCCAAGCTATTCGGGTGCACGCCCCTGACCGTCAGGGAGACGGTGATCAGGGAAGCGATAAGGTCCTGCGAAATGGATGATTGATCATCAGAGTGCGTAAGGCACTCTTTACCAGATAAAAAACGGTATTACCGGCTGAGAGGCAAATACGGCAGCATGCGAGTGCATGAAAAAGCATCACAGTACGGGCATTGGGTCTTCCCTATCGGATGACGAGCCTGCTGCATGCTGCGACGGCGTCCGAGGGAGGTCAGGCAGACACATTTAAGGTCGCTCAGGCAGAACGGAGAAAAAGAGAAAGTCTACATTATGTGGAATATAAAAGCAGCCCTG
>JAGACT010000068.1 GCA_017613995.1 Eubacteriaceae bacterium | reverse complement strand
GGACGCACCCCATCTTGACGGGCAGTACGCTGCCTTCGGCAGAGTGGTGGAGGGCATGGAGGAAGTGGACCGCATAGCCTCCGTCCCCACGGATTTCAGGGACCGTCCCAGGGAGAGCGTCATCATAGAATCCATCACCGAAGAGTGAAGGGCGAAATAAAATGAAAAAGGGAACCGTTGCGAAAATAGTGGCGGCCGGAGTGGTGTCCGCTGCGATGTTCGCTCAATCCGGCCGCGCCGAGGCTGCGTATGCCCCGGGCAGCGGACGGGAAGATTCTGTCCTTGCCCGCACCGAACAGGTACGGCGCTGTCATGTGACCCATGACGATGTGTCCACGGAGAAGGAGTACGCCGAAAGACTCAGAAGGCTGAGGGATCAGGACCGCATCCGCAGCCTCCGGGACGGTATCCTCAGCATGGGCGTCCTGGCGGCGTCGGTGACGGCAAAGACCGTCCTGAAGCTTCTCGGAGCCCTGGCGGCAAGGCTCATGGGCGTATCCGTCACGGCCCTTGCGGGATTTGTCGGGGACGTGATCATAAACTTCCTGATCATTTCAGCCCTGTTCTCCATGGCGTTCAGGATACTTTTCCCGAACCGTTCTCTGAGAGAGATGTGGAGCGCCGGGAACATACTGATAATGCTCTGTGCCTCTCTTCTGATCGAGACCGTGAGGTACGTGTGCGCGCTTTTCTCCTCCAGGGCATACTTCATCAGCGAGCTTATACAGTGCTTGACGACTCTGTCCCTGGTGGGTTACGCCTATTACCGGGTGTTCAGGCTGGAGGGAATGTTCGCCTCCGCCCTGCAGAGGGCCCTAAAATCAAGAGCCGGCATCTTTACCGCGGCGGCTCTGGCCTTCGGCAGCCTGTTTGCGGTGCTTATCAAGACGCTGCTCTCCGGATTCAGGCGCTTCGCCGCCTTCTCCCAGCTCACGGGAGTATTCATCATCTGTCTTCTTGTGGTCGTATGCGGCATAAGGCTGTTCAGACCCGTGAAGCATATATTATTATTAAAGGATTGAAGGGAATAAAAAAATGAGATTCAGTTACAAGACCACAGGAACATGCTCTACGCAGATAGACTTTGATTACGAAGACGGAAAGATCTCCGGCATCCGGTTCACGGGAGGCTGCCCCGGCAACCTCAAGGCCATCTCCAAGCTTCTGGAGGGCGCCGACGCCAAATACGTGGTGGATACCCTCACGGGAAACCTCTGCGGCACCAGAGGCACCAGCTGCGCCGATCAGCTGGCAAAGGCCGTGAAGGCCGCAATGGAAAAACAGGCCTGAATGTTTCGTCAGGACATATAAACAAAGGACCGCATCGCTGCGGTCCTTTTCTGTACCCGGGTGCGGGATATTATTCTGTTGCGTGGCCCTTTGATCTGATGACGTCGATGACCTGATCCACGTACTTCTCGCAGATCTCGTCGCTGCCGGCTTCCACCATGACCCTGATTACGGGTTCGGTGCCGCTTTCCCTCACCAGGATGCGGCCTTCGTCGCCCAGCTCCTCTCCGACTTTGCTGACTGCCGCCTGCACGTCGGGATCGTTCTGCGCATCCGGCTTGCTCTTGACGCGGATGTTTTTGAGCACCTGGGGATAGAACACCACGGGGGCTGCCAGTTCGCTCATCTTCTTGCCCTTGGCCAGCATGACTTCCATGAGCTTGAGGCTGGTGACCAGTCCGTCGCCGGTGGTCTCGTACTTTGTGAAGATGGTGTGGCCGCTCTGCTCTCCGCCGATACGGTGTCCGTTCTCCACCATGTTCTCATACACGTACTTGTCTCCAACGGCGGTCTTTTCGTATTCGATGCCCACCTTGTCCAGAGCCTTGTAGAGGCCGAAGTTGGACATGACCGTGGTGACTACCTTGTTGTTGGCCAGTTCGCCGTTTTCCTTCATGTAAAGTCCGCAGATGTACAGGGTGTGGTCTCCCGTGACCACTTCGCCCTTCTCATCCACCGTGAGGCATCTGTCGGCGTCGCCGTCGAATGCAAAGCCGATGTCAAGACCGTTGTCCACAACGTACTTCTGCAGTCCCTCGATGTGGGTGGAGCCGCAGTTAGTGTTGATGTTGCATCCGTCCGGGGCGTTGTTGATCACATAAGTCTTTGCTCCGAGGGCGTCGAATACTGACTTGGCGATCTGCCATGACGCTCCGTTGGCGCAGTCAAGGCCCACCTTGACATCCTTGAAGCTGAACTTCGACATGGAGATGAGGTGCCCGATGTAGCGGTTGCGTCCCTCCACATAGTCCACTGTCCTTCCGATGTCTCCCTTTTCAGCCACCGGGATCTGAAGCTTTCCGTCGATGTAGTCCTCTACCTTGAGGATGGTCTCCTCATCCATCTTCTCGCCCTGGGCGTTTATAAGCTTGATGCCGTTGTCGTAGAAGGGATTGTGGGAGGCGCTTATCATGATGCCGCAGTCGAAATCATCCACTCTGGTGATATATGCCACTGAGGGAGTGGTGGTCACGTGCATGATGTATGCGTCGGCACCGCTGGCCATAAGGCCGGTGCAGAGGGCATATTCAAACATGTAGCTGCTTCTTCTGGTATCCTTACCTATGAGGATCTTTGCCTTTTTTCCTTCATTGGCTCCGTAGTACCAGCCGAGGAAACGGCCGATCTGCACGGCATGCTCAAAGGTAAGGTCCTTGTTGGCTTCTCCTCTGAAGCCGTCGGTTCCGAAATATTTACCCATTAAAGACGCTCCTTCTTTTCGATATCCAGGAAATACTTGTATGTATCCACCATGAGTTCTCCGCAGGCTTCCTCGTCGCAGGCGATGATGGCCCCGTTATGCATCTGCAGGGCGCTGCAGGTCCATTTCTGGCTCACGCTGCCTTCGACTGTCTCCTTGAGGGCACGGGCCTTGTTGTGGCCGCTGATGAGCACCAGTACTTCCTTTGCGTCGGTAACGGTGCCGATTCCCACTGAAAGAGCCATGGCGGGGACCTTTTCCGGATCGTTGCCAAAGAAACGGGAATTGACGATGCGGGTATCGGTGGTGAGCATCCTCAGACCCGTACGGGACGTGAGGGAAGTGTAGGGCTCGTTGAACGCCAGATGGCCGTCGACACCGATGCCTCCCATGAACAGATCTATTCCTCCGTAGGATGCGATCTTCTCCTCGTAGCGGGCGCACTCTCCCTCGGGATCGTCCGTCATTCCGTTGAGGATGTTGATGTTCTCCTTCTTCATGTCAACCAGGTGATCGAAGAAGTTGTCATGCATGAAGTACCAGTAGCTCTGGTCATGCTCATGGGGAAGTCCCACGTACTCGTCCATGTTGAAGGTCACAACATTGGCGAAGGACAGTTCTCCAGCCTGATTCTGTCTGATGAGTTCCCTGTAAACTCCCAGGGGAGAGGAGCCTGTGGGCAGTCCCAGAACGAAGGGTCTGTCTTCCTTGTGGGCTCTGATCTTGTTCGCGATGTAATCCGCGGCCCATTTGCTCATTTTGTCGTAATCCTGCTGAATAATAACTCTCATTGTATGTTTCCTTTCTTTGGTCTATTCTCCGTATTTCTGAACTATGTCGCCGTTGTCCTTCCAGATGCAGTCCTGGGGAACGACGCCCCTCACGCACGATGTGGGGTATACGCTACTGCGGCGTCCGATGACCGTACCGGGGTTGCACACGGCGTTGCATCCCACTTCCACGTAGTCGCCCAGCATGGCACCGAACTTCTTTATTCCGGTTTCTATCTGTTCCGTTCCGTTATGCACCACCACCAGCTTCTTGTCGCTCTTGACATTGGAGGTGATGGAGCCCGCTCCCATGTGGCTGTAGTAGCCCAGGATGGAGTCTCCCACGTAATTGTAGTGGGGAGTCTGTACGTGATCGAAAAGAATGACGTTTTTCAGTTCTACCGAATTGCCCACGACACAGTCCGCTCCCACGAGAGCGCTGCCGCGGACGAACGCGCAGTGCCTGACTTCGGTGCGGGGACCGATGATGCAGGGAGCGCCCAGATATGCAGTGGGGAACACCGTGGCGGTCTTGTGGACCCACACCTGCGGTGATACTTCTTCATAGTCGTCTCCGAGCTTTTCACCCAGGGAGATGATCAGCTCCTTGATGCCCGAGAGAGCTTCCCACGGATAGGTGAAGCCCTTCAGGTAATCCGAGGCAAGGGTATGCTCCAGATCGAATAAATCATTGATGGTATACATTGCTTCTCCTTACGGTACCTTCTGGCATGCGGTGATTATCCGATGCCGGTGCGGTCCGGGTACCATATCGTATTGATCATGAAGGAACCTCTGTTACAGTTTTTATTCTGCTTTTTGCTTTCCTTCTTACGACCCGTCCCGGCCGTGGCAGCATCCGCCGAGTCTTTCGATAACTGCCAAACCTCGTCGACCCTTGAATGGTCCTGGCGCTAACAGATCTCCCCTGTACCTCCTTAGGGAGGAACTGTTTTACTTCGGTGGTGCCTCTTTCGTTTGCGAAATCAGGGCATCCTATGGCCGCACCATAAAATTTATTGTACTTTCAATGCACTTTCCGGTCAAGAGCTGAGATAAAAAAATGAAGGATTTTGCAGTTATTCCAACAGAAAATAAGGCATTGCCCCCGCAGGCGGGGGATTGGCATAAAAAAAGAAGGAAGCTTTCCGCTTCCTTCCCCAAATGTAGTGTTCTTACTTTGCTTCAGGGTAAACGCTTACCTGCTTGCGGTCCTTGCCGAGTCTTTCGAAACGGACGATACCGTCAGCCTTTGCGTACAGGGTGTCATCTCCGCCCTTGCCTACGTTAAGTCCCGGATGGATATGAGTTCCTCTCTGGCGGTAAAGGATATTGCCTGCCAGAACGAACTGTCCGTCAGCTCTCTTGGCGCCGAGTCTCTTGGCTTCGCTGTCACGGCCGTTCTTGGAGCTTCCCACACCCTTTTTATGGGCGAATAACTGTAAGTTGTCAAGAGTATATCTAATCATCTGCTTATTCCTCCGTAATTGTAACTTCTATGTAATCTTCGTACTCGTCCTCAAGTCCCAGCATAGCCAGATACAGAGTATTGACTATGGCCTGTGCCTGAGTGCTCTTAAGCGCATCATCCTCATCGATCGAAAAGGATGTCATCCCGTTTCTGACCGTCGCCTTCACATCTGTCTGAACATACTGTTCCAGTCCGTTTATGGCGGCGATGATCAGGGAGGATACGCTGGCGCACACTATGTCGTATCCGTAATCGTCCATTTCGGCGTGGCCGGAGATGTCCGCTCCCAGGATCTTCTGTGTGCTTTCCTCAAAATGAAAACATGCCCTGATCAAGGGTGTCCCCCTAATTACTCCTCCGATTCAGCCTTGTCGCTCTTGAGACCGACCTTGGTGATCTCGAGCCTGGTGTACGGCTGACGGTGACCCTGTTTTCTTCTGTAGTCCTTCTTTGCCTTGTACTTGTAGACAATGACCTTCTCGCTCTTGCCCTGCTCCAGGATCTTTGCCTCGACCTGTGCGTTGGCTACCGTGGGAGCTCCCACATGAACTGTCTGATCGTCGTCCAGAAGAAGCACTTCGTCGAACTTGTAAGTCTTCTGATTCGCTCTTGCCGGGGTGATCTTCTCCACGTCGATGACGTCACCCTTCTGTACGCGGTACTGTTTGCCGCCTGTTCTGATGATTGCATACATTTGTTTTTACCTCCGCTATCCAATCTCGCTGCATCAGGGTGCCGT
>JAGACT010000067.1 GCA_017613995.1 Eubacteriaceae bacterium | reverse complement strand
GGAGCCGCGATGTTCAAGGTCGCCGCCTGTGAGATTGTAAACGAGAACGGAAAACCCTACGCTATCATCACACTCAATAAGTACGGGTATGACAAGCTCTATCTCGGTACAAAAGAACAGGCTGCTGCCGACCCACAGGACGCCATAGGCTACTATGTTGTCAAGAGGGCTCTTAACGGAGACACCGAACCCAAAGATTACTACACATTCGACGTTCCACTGCCTCAGGATTTCGACGGAGTGCTTCATGTAGCATCCCATTCATCTTCCAAGGACGAGTGGTATGACAGGACCATCACCTTCGATATGGAGTCCATGAAAAAAACCGCCGAAGACGGATCCTATTCCGTGACCGTGGAATCATCGTCAACGATGTTTAACGTCACCGACGCCAGGCTCAGCATAGTGAACGGAGAAATGGTGGCAAAGATAACACTCAGCGGAACGGGATACGACCTGCTGTACGCCGGAACCGGCGAGCAGGCGGCCCAGGACGAAGCCGGCGCCATCTCCTATACGGAGAACGCAGACGGAAAATATGAGTTCATTATCCCCGTCAGCGAACTGGATAAGCCCATAAACATAGCTGCCCACAGCGTCAAGAGCGACAAGTGGTTCGACAGGCAGCTCACCTTCAAGAGCGATTCTCTTGCACCCGGAGACTGGGACGGTCCTGGTGAAGGCACAGAGGAGCCCACTGAGCCCAATACTGATCCCGACAGCGAGAGCCAGCATGAGGCGGATTCATCCGGAAGCACATCTGGAGTTGACAGCTCCACGACCCTTCCCGACGGAGTATATACTCCCGATAAGTTCTCCTTCTCGGGAGGAACGGGTAAGGTGAACATCACCTGCCCGAAGATCACCGTTATAGACGGACAGGCCTATGCCACCATAGTGTTCGATTCCGGATCCTATAACTACGTAAAGGCCAACGGAAACATCTACTACGGCGACCAGACGGCGACCACCAGCACCTTCGTGATACCGGTGGAACTCAATACCAACAACCGCATCCTGGGCAACACCACCAAGATGTCCCAGGCTCACGAGATCGAATACTACATCTTCCCGTATCTCGCGGCGGCGGAAGGCCAGCAAACCACGGGCAATGAGGACGCTCCTGTGATCGAAGGCATCAAGTATGAGTCTGAGGAGAAGCTGGATTACGCCGAATACGTAAGGATCTACAACTACGAGGACGGAATAGTCCTGATAGAAGTGGACCTCACGAAGGGTACCGTGTTCGAAGACAGGGCCGCTTCCGACGATACGGAGGAAACGGACGAGACCGGAGAGGAAGGCGAGACCATCGTAAAGACCGCTGAGGAACTGACCGCGGAGCTTTACAAGAAAGATACAGTCAAGTACCTCATAGTTCCCGAAGGAGTCAAGATCCCCGCGGGCCTTGAAAAGGAAATGGTGGTGATCACACTTCCGAAGAAAAACATATCCATATCTTCCGAGGACGACTACGCCATCGCCAAGGCTCTCGGATGCGAAAAGCTCATAAAGGGTATCGGCATCAAGGAAGGCGACATCGAGGACAAGGAGCTCAAAGACGCGGTCAAATCAGGAGACATCATCTTCACCGGAAAAGCTCCCGAGCTCTCCCTGAGGGATATCGTATCCTCCGAGATCGATCTGTACATCGCGCCCGGAAGCCTGATCCCCGTGAAGGAAGAGGGCAAGAAGGCGGATGAGAAGGAGACCGAGAAAGCCGCGGAGGCTCTGTACGAAATGACGGATTCCCTGTCCATGCTGGGCATCCCGGTCATATTCGACTGCTCGGATAAGGAAAAGACCGATCTCGCCAAGTATGAATGGATAAAGATTTACGGCGCTCTCCTCGGAAATAAGGAGGAGGCCGACAAGCTCTTTGACGAGGCCGTCAAGGCGTCGTCTCAGACGGAGGTCAAATAATGCGTAAAAGCATTTTGAAAAAAATCAGTCTGGCAATGGCCGCGGTGATCTTCATCGCGTGCCTTGCCGCGGGCTGCGGGGCCCAGGGCGGAAGCGGAGATACCGGAGTTCCCAAGGTAGGCTCCCTGAAATATGAGGGCCAGATGGACCTGGTATACGCCACCACCTTCGACGTGTATTACTACGAAGGGGGCTATGCCCTGATCCGCATCTACGAGGACAACGACTATCTGGTCATCCCGGAGGGAGGGAGCGTTCCCGACGGGATCGACGAATCCATAACGGTCCTGCACAAGCCCGTCAAGAACATGTACCTGGCCGCCACCAGCGCCATGGCGCTGTTCGACGCCATCGATTCCGTCGACTCCATTACCATGAGCGGCACCCAGGCGTCGGGATGGTACATTGACGCGGCCGTCGAAGCCCTGAACGAGGGCAGGATGACCTACGCCGGAAAGTACAGCCAGCCGGATTACGAGACCTTAATAAAGATGGGATGCGAGCTGGCTATTGAGTCCACGATGATCTACCATACCCCGAAGGTAAAGGAGATGATCGAGGACCTGGGGATCCCGGTCATGGTGGACCGCTCCAGCAACGAGAGCCATCCCCTGGGCAGGACGGAATGGGTCAAGCTCTATGCCGTGCTGACGGGTAAGGAAGCCGAAGCCGAGGAATTCTTCCGTGGCCAGATAGATCTGATCAGCGGACTGGAAGGATTCGAGAACACGGAAAAGACCATAGTCTACTTCTACGTGGCCACCAACGGCTCCGTTGTCATAAGAAACCCGAAGGACTATATCCCCACCATGATAGAGATAGCGGGTGGACGCTACGCCTTCGCGGATCTTCAGACCCCCCAGACGTCCACGTCCATCTCCATGACCATGGAGGAATTCTACAATACGGCCGTCAAGGCGGACTATATAATCTACAACGCCGCCATAGACTCACCCATAACATCTATTGACGATCTGATAGGGAAGGACGTGCTGTTCGAGGAATTCAAGGCCGTGAAGGAAAACCGTGTATACTCCACGGGCAAGTCCTTCTACCAGGCCACGGACATAGTGGGCGAGATGATAATCGACATGCACAGGATACTTACGGAGGAGGATCCGAAGGATCTGACCTTCCTGACCCACGTGGAATAATTATAGGAGAAAAGCGATGAAAGATACGCCTGCGAAGGAGCTTTCCGCCTTTCAGAAGGAGAACATAAAACGAAGAGCCAGATACGTCATGGTCTTCGTCCTCCTTATCGCGGCGCTTTTTGCGATCTGTATACTCAACATAAATACCGGGAACGTGGACATGAGCGTATCCAGGATCATAGAGATCCTTTTCGAGCGCTCCGGAGACCCATATGAAGTCAGCATCATCTGGAAGATAAGGCTTCCTAGGATCCTGATGGCGGCCATCCTGGGCGGGGCCCTGTCCCTGTCGGGATTCATGCTGCAGACGTTCTTCGAGAACCCCATCGCGGGCCCATTCGTGCTGGGAATATCCTCCAGCGCCAAGATGGTGGTGGCCTTCGTCATGATATGGTTCATGAACTACTACAGGGCGGTATCATCCTACGTGCTCATCGCCGCGGCCTTCGTGGGCAGCCTCATATCCATACTGTTCATCATACTGTTCTCCCGCAGGCTCAATTCCATGGCGACCCTGCTGGTGGCGGGAATAATGATTGGATACATCTGTTCCGCCATCACGGATTTCGTGGTGACCTTCGCGGCGGATTCCGACATCGTTAACCTGCACAACTGGTCCAAGGGAAGCTTTTCTGGAATGAACTGGAGCAACGTGAAAGTGGCCGCGATAGTGGTGGGGATAACCCTCGTGGTGGTATTCCTGGAAGCGAAGCCCATCAGCGCCTACCAGCTGGGAGAAGCCTACGCCCAGAGCATGGGCGTCAACATCAAGGTATTCAGGATAATCCTGATAATGCTCTCCAGCATCCTTTCCGCCACGGTGACGGCCTTCGCCGGCCCCATATCCTTCGTGGGCATAGCGGTGCCCTTCCTGGTGAAAAGGCTTCTGAATACGTCCAAACCGATAGTGGTGATCCCCGGGACTTTCCTGGGGGGAGCCGTGTTCTGCATGTTCTGTGACCTGATAGCCAGAATGGCCTTTTCGCCCACGGAACTCAATATCTCCACCGTGACCAGCATCTTCGGCGCCCCGATAGTGATCTACATGATGCTGAAGAGAAAGAGGTGAGGACCATGGCGGAAACATATCTCAAACTCGAAAAGCTCAGCGTCGGCTACGGCACGAAGGTTGTCATAAGCGACATAGACCTGGATATAATGAAAGGGGAGGTGATCTCCCTTATCGGCCCCAACGGCGCCGGCAAATCCACGATATTAAAGACCCTTTCGAAGCAGCTCCCCATCATAAGCGGCAGGGCGATTCTGGACGGCCAAGACATCAATGAGTACAGTTACAGGGATCTGTCAAAAAAGATGGCCGTGGTGCTCACTGAGAAGCTCAAAACGGAACTGATGACCTGCCGGGACATAGTTTCCACCGGAAGGTATCCCTACACCGGAAAGCTGGGAGTCCTCACGGAGGAGGACGACAGGAAGGTGGAGGAGGCCATGAGAAAGGTCAACGCCTATGACCTGAGGGACAAGGACTTCACCGCCATCTCCGACGGACAGCGCCAGAGGGTCCTGCTGGCCAGGGCCATCTGCCAGGAGCCCCAGATACTGCTGCTGGACGAACCCACT
>JAGACT010000066.1 GCA_017613995.1 Eubacteriaceae bacterium | reverse complement strand
GCGGCGCAGAAGGAAGTAATGCCCGGGATTATGCGGGTCTCGTATCCCCTTTCCTTTACCAGGTCCGCCACATATGAGAAGGTGGAGTATACTCCCGGGTCTCCCAGTACCGGAAGCACCACGTCCGCTCCCTCTTCCAGGACCGCGCACACCCTGTCGGCGTTCGCTCTGTGGCATGACGCCACGTATTCCTTATCGTTGGACATCGGGAAAGACAGACCCATGAGCTCCTTGCCCGAAAGATCGATCTCTCCGGTCACGATCCTGTAGGCCAGGGTCTCCCCGGGGACCTCTCCCGGAAATGCTATGTTCCCGCTTTTTTCTATGAGCCTGACGGCCTTGAGGGTCAT
Source organism: Eubacteriaceae bacterium (assembly GCA_017613995.1). Taxonomy (GTDB): domain Bacteria; phylum Bacillota; class Clostridia; order Eubacteriales; family Anaerofustaceae; genus RUG14186. The sequence goes on along the minus strand of JAGACT010000066.1, from coordinate 2,226 downwards.
CAGAGAGCTGTCTCCGGGGCCGATGCCGACTCCGTAAAATATGCCTTTCATCACATGCCTCCTACAGCCATCCCCTGCTCTTGGGGTCCAGGGTGTCGCAGGCGGTATAGAGTATGGCGTTGCAGATGGAAGCGGCAACGTTCCTGCCGCCCTTCTGGCCCATGGCCACGATGGCGGGAACATCGTACTGCTTGCAGATGGCCATGATCTCCACCTTGCTTTCCACCACGTTGACGAAGCCCACGGGGACTCCGATAACGAAGGCGGGACGGTAGCCTTCCTCCCTGAGTTCCACCAGCCTCAGAAGGCACGTGGGGGCGTTTCCGCTGACAAAGGCGGCGTTGTCATATTTGTGGGCAGCGTAGCTCACCGCCGCGGCGGAACGGGTGCAGCCCTCGTCCTTGGCATTTCTGATGACCGTTTCGTTGGCAACGAAGCATTCGGCCGTGGCGTTGAGCTTGGCCAGGGATGGCTTGCTGATGCCGGAAAGGGCCATTGTGGTGTCGGTAACGAACTTTACTCCGCCCTCATGCAGGATCTCTATGATCCTTTTAACGGCATTATCGGTGAATGCCATGTTGTTGACATAATCGAAATCCGCAGTGGTATGGATTACTCTCTTCACCACCGCCAGGTTCTCTTCGGGGATGTCGACTCCCATCTCTTCCAGTCTGCTCTCGATTATCGAGAGGCTCGTCTTTTCAATGTCACTGGGAAGTACGTGCTGTACGTTCATCTATGTATGCCTCCTTACCTGTTCGCGTAGCGATCCATGATCTCATAGATAGCCTTCATGTCCAGGGCGGCCCTTACCCCGTCCGCCAGTATATCGTACTGGCTCTGGGCGTAGGCCTTTCTGTCTATAACTTCTATCTTGGTGGGATCGATGCCCTTTCTTTCGCAGAGCATGTCCCCGAGCTTCTGTGTCATCTCTCCGGTATCGAAAAGACCGTGCAGATACGTACCGAAGACGTTGCCCTTGATGCAGCCGTCGTCCTCACCGTTCTCCAGCACGCAGAAGCGCTCTCCCCTGACGTCGGTGCGGCCCATGTGGATCTCGTATCCGTCCACGTTCGCTCCGGCGAAGGGCTCCGCGGTGACTTTTGCGGTATATCTGGTCCTCACCTTTGAGGGCTCGAAGATGGTATCACAGGGCAGAAGGCCGATGCCTCTGACCTTATCCTGTTCTCCTTCCACGTGATCGGGATCGCTGACGGATTCTCCCAGCATCTGGTAGCCTCCGCAGATGCCCAGGATGGGCACTCCCCTGTCGGCGGCCTTGAGGATCTCTGCTTCCAGTCCGCACTGTCTGAGCCACAGAAGGTCGCTTATGGTGCTCTTGGTTCCCGGAAGGATGATCATATCCGGATTGCCCAGCTTCACCAGGGAATCCACGTACCTGACTCCCAGGGCCGGATGCTGTTCCAGGGCGTTGAAGTCCGTGAAGTTGGAGATATGGGGAAGACGGATGACCGCTATGTCCACGGCTCTGATCTCGGCAGCGGTGTTGATCCTGTCAGCCACGGAATCCTCGTCGTCGATGTCCGCGTGGATGTAGGGCACCACGCCCAGCACCTTCTTGCCGGTCTTCTCCTCCAGGATGTCCAGGCCCGGGGTAAGGATGTCCACATCCCCCCTGAACTTGTTGATCACCAGCCCCTCGATACGGTCCTTCTCCTCGGGCTGCAGCAGCTCCACGGTGCCGTACATCTGGGCAAAGACGCCGCCTCTGTCGATATCTCCCACCAGCAGCACCGGTGCGTCCACCGCTTCGGCGAAGCCCATGTTGACGATGTCGTTGTCCCGGAGGTTTATCTCAGCGGGGCTTCCGGCGCCCTCTATGACCACTATGTCATACTCGTCGCAGAGGGACTCGAAGGCCTCTTTTGCCACAGGCAGCAGCTCCAGCTTTCTCTTGTAGTAGTCCTTGGCGGACATGTTGCCCATGACCTCCCCCAGCACTATGACCTGGCTGCCCACGTCGCTGGAGGGCTTGAGGAGTATGGGGTTCATCCTGGCGTCGGGCTCGATGCCTGAGGCTTCCGCCTGCATCACCTGGGCCCGGCCCATCTCAAGACCCTGGGCTGTCACATAGCTGTTGAGGGCCATGTTCTGGCTCTTGAAGGGAGCCACGCTGTATCCGTCCTGTCTGAAGATGCGGCACAGGGCCGCGCACAGAACGCTCTTTCCGGCGTTGGACATGGTCCCCTGTACCATGATGCATTT
>JAGACT010000065.1 GCA_017613995.1 Eubacteriaceae bacterium | reverse complement strand
GTCTGCTTCTCCTATCCAGGAAGCGACAGCGAGGTCCTCCATGATATCTCCTTCAGTATCGCCCCCGGCGAGACCATAGGCATCATGGGAGCCACGGGAAGCGGAAAGACCATTCTGGCCCATCTGATACCGAGGCTCTACGACGCCACGAAGGGCACGGTGCTGGTGGGAGGAAAGGACGTGAGGGAATACTCCCTCCGGCAGCTCAGGGACCATATCTCCCTGGCCTTCCAGAAGCCCCAGATCTTCAGCGAGAGCATCCGGGAAAATATTTCCTGGGGAAAGCAGGACGCACCGGAGGAGGACATCAGAAACGCGGGTTATATCAGCCGCGCAGACGAATTCATAGACGATATGCCCGCGGGCTACGACTCCATGCTGGAGGAGAGGGGAATGAACCTCTCCGGAGGACAGAAACAGCGCGTCGCACTGGCCAGGGCAGTCATCCGGGACAGCGGCATACTGATACTGGACGACGCCACCAGCGCCCTGGACCTTTCCACGGAAGCGGAATTCTACGAACGCCTGGAGGGTGCCAGAGCGGGGCTCACCAGGATAATCATAGCCCAGAGGATCGCCTCCGTCTCCTCTGCGGACCGCCTCATAATAATGGACGGCGGCAGGATCGCGGATATGGGGACCCACAGCGAACTGATGGAGCGCTGCTCCATCTACAGGGACATCTACGAATCACAGCTGGGAGAGGAGGAAGCCAATGTCAGATAAGAAGACCGGTGACAGGATGGACATGGCGGTCATAAAGCGCATAGGATCCTACCTCATAAGCCAGAAGGTGTCCATGACGCTTATGCTCTTCTCCGTTGCCCTGGGCACCCTGTGCGGGGTCATAGCCCCGGCTCTTCAGTCCAAGGCTGTGGACATCATAGCGGGGACCCGGGAGGGAAGCCTCTTTCAGACCCTGGGCATCATGGGGGCGGTATATATCCTCTACTGCATCTTCAGGCTGCTGCAGGGGATCCTCAGCGCCGGCATCAGCCAGAAGCTGATGGAGCAGCTCCGCGACGAGCTCTTCAGCAGGATAATCGATCTTCCCGTGGGGTACCTGGACCGTCACCGCCACGGAGACGTCATGAGCACCATGACCAACGACACGGAGAACATTTCAAACACCCTGTCCCAGTCCCTGCCCTCCCTGATATCGGGAGTGTTCACACTGGTGGGCACCGTGGCGGTCATGTTCAGCTACTGCTGGCAGCTGACCCTGCTGAGCTGTTCCACGGTGCTTCTGACGGTATGGCTCACCAGGACCATGTCCGGCAGGATCAGGAGGCATTCCAGGGAGCACCTGAAGCTTCTCGGAGAAGTCAACAGCATCATAGAGGAAAAGATCACGGGCTTCTATACGGTCAGCGCATACAACCGCCAGGAGATCGTAACAAGCCAGTTCAGGGATACCTCCGATGAGATGACCGCTGCCAGCGTAAAGGCCAATATCTCCGCCGGAGCCGTGGGACCGATGCTCAACGCCATCAGCAACATAGGCTTCGTGTTCATCGCGGCCTTCGGAGGATACTTCGCCATCAACGGCCTGATCACCGTGGGAATCATCTCCGCCTTCATCGTATACGCCAGGCAGTTCTCCCGCCCCATCAACGAGATCGCCAACATCTACGGCCAGCTGCAGACGGCCCTGGCCAGCGCGGAAAGGGTCTTCGCCCTGCTGGATCAGAGCGTCGAGGATATGGACGGAGAGACCCTGGTGATCGACGGGAAAGCGGACGTGGAGTTTAGGAACGTCACCTTCTCCTACGACGGCACCACCGACGTCCTCAGGGACTTCGATCTGTTCGTTCCCTCCGGCAGGAAGGTGGCCCTGGTGGGTCACACCGGCAGCGGAAAGACCACCGTGGTAAACCTGCTGATGAGGTTCTACGAGCCCCAGAAGGGCAGCATCCTTATAAACGGGAGGGAGATCTCCGGGATGTCCCGCACCAGCGTAAGGCACAACACCTCCATAGTCCTGCAGGACGCCATGCTGTTCGCGGACACTGTCAGGAACAACCTTCTTTACTCCAATCCCGACGCGTCCATGGAGGACGTGAAGCGGGCCGCCGCCATGAGCCACTGCGACGAGCTGATCGATTCCATGGCCGACGGCTACGATACGGTGCTCTCCTCCGCGGGAGCCGGCATCTCCCAGGGACAGAAGCAGCTGATGACCATCGCCAGGGCCTTCATCGCGGATCCCGCGATTCTGATACTGGACGAGGCCACCTCCAGCGTGGACACCCGTACGGAGAAGGCCGTGCAGGACGCCATGCAGTCCGTCATGAAGGGGCGCACCAGCATAGTGATCGCCCACCGCCTTTCCACCATCAGGGATGCGGACATCATCATCGTCATGGACCACGGCAGGATCGTGGAACAGGGGAACCACCGGGAGCTCATGGAGCAAAAGGGCAAGTACTACGAGCTTTACATGAGCCAGTACAGGGGCTTTGCCACCTGATGGAAATTGCTTATCACACCCCGGCGGGAACATTTCCGCTGGGGTGTTTTTTATGTCCACGGCCCGAAGGCCCGGCCGGGCAGGCCTCCCCGGACCGGGGCGCGGTCAGCACGCGAAAAATGAACGTCCTGATTGCATCTTCGGCCTTTTTTTTATATACTATAAAAATAAAAACGTATCAGCGAATTAAACCGTGCGTTCACATTATCGACAACGGAGGTAAATATGGCCCGCAGGAATCATCTCGGAAAAACTCTGATCTCACTCATTCTTATCTCGGTCCTTCTTATAGGAGGCTGCGGCGAAAAGACCGAAGGCATTTCCCCCACCTTGGAGGAGATAAATTCCCTCTCCACCGCCGCAGGCTTTCTTGCCGCAAAAGTGATTGAGAGCGGTGGCTTCATAGCCAGTGAGGCTCAGAGAGAAAAGGCTTCCGACTATGCATATATCTATGACAACGCCATGGCGGCGGTGGTCCTTTCCCGTTCGGGCGCCCAGCCCTACGCGGAGATCATCGCGGACGCCATAGTCTTCGCCCAGACCCACGACCGTACCTTCCAGGACGGAAGGCTCCGCAACACCTACAACAGCGGAGACCCCGAAGCGGATGCGGGGCGCACCTTCGCATCCAACAAGGTCACTGTCAGGATCCCCGGGTTCTGGTACAACGGACGCTGGCAGGAGGACCTGTATACTGTATCCACCTCCACCGGCAACATGGCATGGACCATCATGGCTCTGTGCGAGACCGCAAAAAACGCCTCCGAGGAGAAAGCCTCCGAGTACCTCGAAGCGGCGGTGCGCGCCGCGGACTTCGTGCTCACCCTGAAATCGAAGACCGGGGGTTTCACCGCGGGATACGAAGGATGGGACGACGCCCAGACGAAGGTCACCTACCAGTCGACGGAGCACAACATCGATCTGTACTGCGCCTTTAGGGCCCTGGCGAAGGCCATCGAGTCTTCCGATCCCGCGAAGGCCGCGGTATACTCCGACGCCGCGGAGTACGCAAAGGACTTCGTGATGTCCATGTACGACGAAGACCTGCACTGCTTCTATACCGGAACGGAGGACGACGGAGTGACCGTGAGCGAAGGGGTCATCCCCCTCGACACCAACAGCCTTTCGATCCTGGCCTTCTGGGGAGAGCTTGAGGACACCGAAGATATCCTCTCCTTCGTGGATGAAAGGATGGCAGTGGACTACGGCTACGATTTCAGCGCCGGGGATCTCGACGGCATCTGGAACGAGGGAACGGCCCAGATGGCCGTATGCTACTTCCTTATGGGCGACACCGAAAAGTATGATCTGATCATGGATTACCTTAACACCCAGGTCGCCGGGGACGGCAGCATCACCGCCGCGGACAAGGACGATCTTTCCACCGGCTTCATCATTTCCGGCACCGACGACCTGTGGGTATACAACAACGAACAGAGCATCGGCGCCACATGCTGGCTCGCTTTCGCGCAGCTTGGGATAAATCCCTTCGATCTGAACGTATCGGACCCCCAGTAAGCCTCCGGAGAAAGCCATGATGGAAAAGCGTGACACAAAGACCAGAAGGATACCTCAGGCTCTGGGCAACCGTATCTGCGGAGTATGGCTTTACATCGCCGTTCTCCTGGCGGACGCGGGGGCCCACGCGGCTCTTTTCATAATTTACGAGATGTCGGTGGACATTCTGCCCCGGCTTATCTTTTCCTTTGTCTTTTTCATCTATCCTCTGTGCTATCTGGCGGACGTGCTGTGGTCCCTGAGGCCCGCGGTGCTGGGCATCCTTTCGGGAAAGGTAGAGATCAACCGCAGGTACTACATGAACACGGTCAGGGAGGACTGTGACAGGAATTCCCTTCTTCCCGTGACCGTCAACATTCCCGTATACAGGGAAAGCAACGAAGTCATCTTCAAAACCTTCGAGGACAGCCTGTCCGCCGGGGAACGCTACAGGGCCTTCAGCGGAAAGCAGGCCAACCTGGTGGTCTCCGACGACGGCCTGGCCCCCCTGCTGGGGGGAAGCTGCACGAAGGATGCGGCGCAGAGAGTGCTGCGGGGCCTTGAGGAAAACGATCCGGCTCTGACGGCCGACGAGCGCATGGCGGCGGAACGCATCCGCTTTTACCGGGAGCACGGCGTCGCCTTCGTCGCGAGGCCCGCGGCGGACCGCGCCGGCCTTTTCAAGAAAGCATCGAACCTGAACTATACCATGCGCCTTTATGAGGCCACCGGCGGAGGGAGCGCCCCGGAGGAGCTGTTCGCCGAAGGCGGTGAGTTTGCGGGAGGATACGCGGAAGGACAGATACTTATCCACGAAGTGATCCTGCTTCTCGACAAGGATTCCAGGCTGAACGAAAAGATCATAGAGGCAGTGCTTCCGGAGTTTTCCGCGGACGATAAGCTGGCCTACGTGCAGTGCGCCACCAGGACCGACAATATCCGCGAGAACTATTACAGTTCCGCCACGGGACATCAGACCAACAATCTGTTCCACAGCATCTGGCCCTGCAAGGCCCTGCAGGGATTCTTCGTCCCCCTGGTGGGACATAACGCGTTCCTCAGAAGGTCGATGATAGAGCAGTGCGGCCTGTGGGCGGAGGATAAGGTTTCAGAGGACTACGACATGGCCATCCGCCTCTACGGAGCGGGATATCACGGGAAATATGCCCATCTCAGGGACCTGGAATTCACCGAGTCCGCCAGCCGCACCTTCACGGAGGAAACGGACAAGCAGAGGCGGTACGCCTACGGTCTTTTCGAGATGGTCTTCGACGGCACCATCTCACGCAGGAACGCCAGGGGCTGCGACATATTCTACATGCTGCTGTACTTCTGTTCCGCCGTAAACCAGATGCTGCTGATACCCACAGTGCTCATAGAGAACTATTTCGGAAGCATCCACCTCCTTTGGGCGGGATTCATCCTGTGTATGATGTGCTTCGTGGTGGCCCCCTTGTTCAAGAACTTCATTCTGAGGCGCCGGCATCCGGAGGAGCACGAGGGCATACTCCATTCCCTGGTGATCGCCCTGTCATTCCTGGGGCATTCGTATTCCGTCTTCGTCGGGGGATGCCGCTACCTGGGCAACAGGATCATAAAGAACAACAGGCCCTTCCCCTCCACCAACGTGGACGAGCTGGATTACCGATTCAGGGACGGCCTGAAGATAATGTGGCAGTTCTTCAAAAAGAATCCCCTTTTCATCATCATCGCCGTGCTCTGTCTCGACTGCGGCATCTACCTGGTCACGAGAAAGGGGATCGAACTGGTTACGGTCATCACCTACAGCTACATCCTTTTCGGTATCGTGCTGGTGCCCTTCCTTCTGACTCCGCAGCTTTTCCCCCATCCGAAAAGAAGATCGTCCACAGACCAAAAGGAGTGACGTTCGGGGATCAGATGACAGAACTCCGGCAAAGGGACGGCCCGGCGGATAGTTTTTTAAAGAAACACGGAGGTATATCACTATGGACTGCGTACTTATAACCGGAGGAACATCGGGCATAGGCCTCGCCCTGGCAAAGAGATATCTTGCAGACGGCGCCAAAGTCATAATCGTCGGCCGGAGCGCCGAAAAGCTCGGGAATACGCTCCGGGAGAATCCCGGACTCATCCCCATCCTCTCGGATGTGAGCAGGGAAGAAGACAGGACCGCTCTGTTTGAAACGGTGGTCAGGGACTATCCCGACGTGAACATCCTTATAAACAACGCGGGCATCCAGCAGAGACTCGATCTCATGGATATGGACTGGGAGGTATGGAACAAAGAGATAGAGACCAACTTCGCGGCCCCCGTACATCTCTGCGGGCTGTTCGCCCCGTTTCTTAAAGATAAGAAAGATCCTCTGATCGTAAACGTCAGCTCGGGGCTGGGCTTTCGTCCCTTCCCCCACGTGCCGGTGTACTGCGCCACCAAGGCGGGGCTGCACGCCTTCACCTATGCCCTCAGAGAGCAGATGGGCCGGCACGGCATCAAAGTGATCGAGATCATCCCTCCTTCGGTGAACACGAATCTCGGCGGTCCCGGAGTCCACAGCCAGGCCACGGACGTGGACGAATTCACGGACAGCGTGTATGCCGAGCTGAGGCAGGGCCGTGAGGAGATCGGATACGGCTTCACGTCCCGGTTCGTCGGACGCACGAAAGCACAGATGGAGTCCATGAGGGGAGGGAGCCGCTGAGACCTCCGGCGGCCGTCATGAAGCCGATGAGCATCCTTTCTTAACGGATTGACTGATTAGGCGGCGGGTGATATTATATCTGTGTCCCCTTTTATATCGGTTCTCATCGAAGGGGACGAATGTCATTTACAAAATATTCTTTTGCACATTTTTATTTACGGAGGAAAACGCGCATGAACGAAGAAGCGAAAAAGCTCAAGGAAGAGCGAGAGAAGAATGACGAAGCCTTTTACAGAGGAGTATATCCTTCCAGGGTACCCATCAAGGTCAACGTCGGGATGGACATCATAGCCGAGGCCGCCGGATACGACCTCAAGGAGACCCTCTGGGACACCGCAAGAATCTTCGACAAGGCCCATGAGCTGGCAGAGATGATCTTCACCGACTCCAGCATCCTGGGGATGAAATCCAGAATGCCCGCCTTCTACGAGGCACTGGGATCCCATAACTGCGTTATGAGCTCCAACGGCTTCATGCAGCACCCCGACACCGTGGCGCTGTACGCGGACGAATACGACGAGTTCATCAAAAACCCCGTGGACTTCATCGTGGAGAAGGTCCTGCCCCGCAACTACGACAGACTCAACCACATCGACAATCCCGCAGGAGTGCTCTTTTCCATCATGGAAGCGGACTATGAAAAGTCCATCGACAACGCTGCATTCCGCGGCATGAGCGCGAAGCTCACCGACGAATTCGGATATCCCTCCACGGTGCCCGGCACCTTCGGAGCCTGCTACGCCACCATGGACCTGCTCACGGACAACATGAGGAGCCTTACCGAGATCACCAAGGACATCAGAAGGATCCCCGACAAGGTGGAAGAGGCCCTCAACGCCCTATACCCCTTCAGCTACTATGTGGGCAAGCCCTCAAAGTTCATCCTGACCACCCAGGTCAGCTACCCGCTGCATCTGGCCATGTTCATCAGGACCAAGGACTTCGAGAGACTCTGGTGGCCCACCTGGTTCAGACAGGTCAACGACTACGCTTCCCTGGGCGCCACCGCAAGCCCCTTCTGCGAAGCAGACTGGATGAGGTTCCTGGACTACCTGCAGGATCTGCCCACCAACTCGCAGCTCAAGTTCGAGTACGGCGATCCCAAGATCATCATGGAGAAGCTGGGAAAGAAGCACATCATCTCCGGCATGTTCCCGCTGTCATACCTGACCTCCCTGACGAAGGAGCAGTGCATCGACAAGACCAAGGAGTGGCTGGACATCTTGGCCCCGGGCGGAAGATATATCTTCGGATTCGACAAGTCCGCCCTGATGCTCAACGACATGAACTTCGAGAACCTGGCAGCCATCTGCGAGACCGTCAGGACCTACGGCGTGTACGATCATCCCTACGAGCCCAACGGCTGCAGGATGCTGGATCCTTCGGAGTACACCCATTCCGAGGTGCCCGAGGTCAGAAGCAAGTATCTGGTGAGCTGGGACGACTACAAGGCAGCGAATCCCTACGCTCCCGACAACGCTAGGGAGAGGGTCGAGGCCACTAAGCTCAATACCATGAAGCAGATCGCCACACTGATAAGGTAACAAAGGCATACTAAAAGGAGCTCCGCGAAAGCGAAGCTCCTTTTTCGCGCCGGAAACGGGCAGTCACATTTTAGATATATCCTGTTTGAAGAAGAACTCCCGGGAGAAGATGACTGTCCGGAACATCCAGTCCGCGTACATGGCGTACCATACCCAGAGCACGTCCTTTCCCATCAGCACCGAAAGGAGCTGTTCCACGAAAAGAGGCCATATGAGCCTCACCAGCTGTTTATCGGTAAAAAGAAGCTCTTCTCTGTTTTCCATTTAAGTCTCCGGTAATATATATTGTATCCCCCCTGCGGGACGTGCCGCAAGCACAGAGGTTCCGTCCGGTGCTTTCCAGGTGAAGAAAAGTGCTGTGGACAATAGGGTAGAGTGAGGTCTCCCTCACCCTCCCGTTGCACCGTACGTACCGGCCAGGTATACGGCGCTACATAACAACAGATGTTACTTCAATGCCGCAAGGTAATACTCCAGAGGGTTGACCAGTCCCGGTCGGCCCTCCTTGATGTTTGGCATGGAAAGCACTTTGGGGCTCAGCAGATAGTTCACCACATGATACCCGCATCGGCGATACCATCCCAACCTCGTGTTGGCGGTTTTATGGATATCCTCTTCACTGAACTTGCAACTGAACTTAATATTCAGTATCGTTAGGTTGCGTTTAATGGTTCGAGGATTCTTCCACTGCTTCAGTATGACCACCCTGACTTTGTGTCTGAGCCACTGTCCGAATTCATCCATTGCCTTCTTCATGCTTCCGATTCTGTAATAGTTTATCCATCCTCGGATTATC
>JAGACT010000064.1 GCA_017613995.1 Eubacteriaceae bacterium | reverse complement strand
GAATATTAAGTTCAGTTGCAAGTTCAGTGAAGAGGATATCCATAAGACCGCCAATACGAGGCTTGGATGGTATCGTCAATGCGGGTATCAGGTGGTGAATTACCTGCTGAGTCCCAAAGTGCTATCCATGCCCAACAACAAAGAGGGCCGACCGGGACTAGTCAACCCTCTTGAGTATTACCTTGCGGCATTGAAGTAACATCTGTTGTTATGTAGCGCCGTATACCTGGCCGGTACGTACGGTGCAACGGGAGGGTGAGGGAGACCTCACTCTACCCTATTGTCCGGGAGCGTTCTGTTCATTTTCAAACGGAATTGATCGGTTTCGCGTTTTTAAATAAGGCAAAACAACTTAAAACGGTTTAAAAATTAGGCGGCGGGATTGACAACGCCTTTTGCGGGGGTGTATAATGCTGTACATAAAAAGGTAGGGACAGACTCATTTAAGAGGCTTTACCGGAAATAAAGTCAACATTTGAAAGGCAACGGCGTCTTTTGAGGAGAGGTGTATTCTGTCCGTCGGAGGCGTCTTTATCTTTTGCAACGGAAGGAGAAAGTTATGGGTTATGTTGATGAAGTAATCGAGATGGTGGTTGAAAAGAACCCCGCTCAGCCTGAGTTCCATCAGGCAGTAAAGGAAGTACTGAATTCCCTGCGTCCCGTGGTGGACGCCAATGAGGAAGCCTACAGACGCGATGCGATCCTGGAGAGGATCGTCAACCCCGACAGGGCGTTCATCTTCAGAGTTCCCTGGGTGGACGACAAGGGTCAGGTACAGGTCAATACGGGCTACCGCGTACAGTTCAACAACGCTATAGGCCCCTACAAGGGAGGACTCAGACTGCATCCGTCCGTAAACCTGGGCATCATCAAGTTCCTGGGATTCGAGCAGGTATTCAAGAATTCCCTCACCGGCCTTCCCATGGGCGGAGGCAAGGGCGGTAGCGATTTCGACCCGAAGGGCAAGTCCGACCGTGAGATCATGGCATTCTGCCAGAGCTTCATGACCGAGCTGTACAAGTACATCGGAGCCGACGTGGACGTTCCCGCCGGTGACATCGGTGTGGGAGCCAGGGAGATCGGATTCATGTTCGGCACCTACAAGAAGATAAGAGGAGTCTTCGAGGGCGTCCTCACCGGAAAGGGACTGACCTACGGCGGAAGCCTTGCCAGGACCGAAGCCACCGGTTACGGACTTCTGTACATCGTCGAAGAGATGCTCAAGTGCCACGGAGACGATATCAAGGGCAAGACCGTTATCGTATCCGGCGCCGGAAACGTCGCCATCTACGCCATCGAGAAGGCGTGGCAGCTGGGAGCCAAGCCCGTCACCGCGGCGGACTCCACCGGCTGGGTATACGATCCGGACGGCATCGACCTGGCGGCCCTCAAGGAGATCAAGGAAGTCAGAAGAGAGCGTCTCAGGGAGTATCCCAAGTACCGTCCCAACGCCGAGTATCATGACGGCAGGGGAGTATGGACGGTCAAGGCTGACATCGCCCTGCCCTGCGCCACCCAGAACGAACTGAACCTCGATGACGCGAAGGCACTGGTGGCCAACGGAGTCAAGGTCGTCGCAGAGGGCGCCAACATGCCCACCACCGCGGACGCCACCGATTATCTCATGGAGCACGGCGTCATCTTCCTGCCCGGAAAGGCAGCCAACGCCGGAGGCGTTTCCGTATCCGGACTGGAGATGTCCCAGAACAGCGAGAGACTGCACTGGACCTTCGAAGAGGTGGACACCCAGCTCAAGGGCATCATGACGGGCATCTACCACAACATCGACGCGGCCGCCAGGAAGTACGGCTACGAGGGCAACTACGTCGCGGGAGCCAACATCGCGGGCTTCGAGAAGGTCGTGGAAGCCATGATCGCCCAGGGCGTCGTCTGAGCGCAACAAAAGAAAGAATTAACGGACTGCCGAAGGCATATGCCTCCGGCAGTTTTTTCGCGCCTGCCGTCCCGATATGCGACAATAAATCATCCCGGCGGGAGTTTGACCGCCCCCCGGCGGCCGCCGTATGGTATAATCGACGGGTAAGGAGTCACCTAAACATGTTCAACATAGTCCTGTACAATCCCCAGATACCCCAGAATACCGGCAATATCTCCCGCACCTGCGTGGTCACCGACAGCCGCCTGCACCTTATCAAGCCCCTGGGCTTCGTCATAAGCGACAGGCAGCTCAAAAGAGCGGGGCTGGATTACTGGAAGGACCTGGACCTGGTCATCCACGAGGATTTTTTAAGCTTCATGCAGACCGTCGGGGACCACACGGTGTTTCTGATGTCCTCCAAGGCCGAAAAAAGCTACACCGACGCCGTCTACCGGGACGGGGACTATCTTCTGTTCGGCAGCGAGACCTCGGGAGTCCCCGCCTCCGTCCACGACACGCTGAGGGATACGAGCTTCAGGATACCCATGAAGGACCATCCCGACGCCAGGTGCCTCAATCTGTCCAATTCCGTGGCCGTGGCCCTCTACGAGGCCCTCAGGCAGAACGGATTTATGGATCTTGTATGAAAAAAGGAGTCAAAAGATGCACAAATACGATATCGCCATCATAGGCGCAGGTCCCGCCGGCCTGTCCGCGGGCCTGTACGCCGCCAGGGATCTTATGAAGACCGTCATCTTCGAAAAGAATACCGTCGGAGGGCTCATAACCCAGACGGACGTGATAGAAAACTATCCCGGGGCCCCGGAGGATTCCAGCGGATTCTCCCTGGGGGAGCGGATGAGGCAGCAGGCAGCCGACGCGGGCTGCACCCTGGTGTACGAGGAGATCACGAAGGTGGAAAGGACCGACGGGGGATTCATCCTCAAAGGCACCAGGGAGGAGTACATGGCCAGGGCGGTGATAATCGCCGGAGGTTCCGTTCCGAGGAAACTGGGCGTTCCCGGCGAAGCCGAATTCACCGGAAAGGGAGTGTCCTACTGCGCCACCTGCGACGCCATGTTCTTCCGCGGCAAGGTGGTGGGAGTCTCCGGAGGAGGGGATTCCGCGGTGAAGGAAGCGGATTTCCTTACCCGTTTCGCATCGAAGGTCTACGTTTTCCACCGCAGGGACGAGCTGCGGGCCAGGGGGGAGGTCAGAGAGAGGCTCCTTAACAACCCGAAGGCGGAAGTCCTGTACAACCGCACCGTGGAGAAGGTGCTGGGGGAGGCGAAGGTCACGGGGGTGGAACTCCGGGACACTGTGAGCGGGGAGAACTCCGTACTGCCTCTTGACGGCATTTTCGTGTTCAACGGCTTCGTGCCGGACACCTCAGCCTTCGCCGATATGGTGGAGACCGACGAAGCCGGATGGATCATAACGGACGAGAGGATGCGCACCTCCGCGGAAGGCGTCTTCGCCGCGGGGGACGTAAGGAATACGGTGCTGCGCCAGGTGGTCACCGCCGCCGCCGACGGAGCGATAGCCGCCACCCAGGCGGGGCTTTACGTCGATGAACACGGAGGAAGATTCTGATGCACGGCGCAAGAGCGGGATTTGTCATCTGGGCCGCCTGCGCCCTGGTGTTCGCGGTGCTCGGGATCAGGTGCTTTTACGCCAAAAGCGCCGTGGGATTCTGGGCCAATGCAAAAGGGGTGGAAGTCAGTGACGTCAGGGGATACAACAGGGCCGTCGGAAAGCTCTTCATCGGCTTCGCCGTCTACTTTGTCCTGATAGGGCTGCCCCTGCTGACGGGAAACGCGGCGCTTTTGATGGTGGTGACCCTTATCGGAACGGTGGCGGGATCCATCGGGATGATGGTCATCTATGCCGTGGGCATATCAAGAAAGTACGGGGTCAGACAGAAGTGAAAAGGAAGATAGCTTCCCCTATAATCGGGGAGACACTTCAGATGGACCTGGCGGATGTGCTCAGCGGCATGGATATCTCCGGCAGGCTTTTCTGCGGGAGCTCGGATAAGAAGATCACCCTGAGGGACATGAGCTTCGACGGATGCGTTTTCCGTGGGACGGACATGTCCCGGGTCAGCTTCGAGAGGGTCAGCCTGACGGACTGTCTTTTCGAAGACGTGAGATGCGTGAACCTCAGCTTCGACGGCATGAGCCTCAGAAGGGTCGTCTTCAGGGATTCGTACCTGGCGGGGCTGTCCCTTCAGAAGGCGGGGGTGTACGACGTGTCCTTCGAGGACTGCAAAGCTCCCTACATGAACGTTGCCCGCTCAAAACTGAAAAACGTGAAGTTTTCTTCCACGGACATGAGGGAAAGCTTCTTTCTGGAGACTGCTATGGACAATGTCCTCTTCTCGGAAACGGAGCTTTGTTCAAGCGAGATCGCGGACACTTCCTTCAAGGGCATAGACGTATCGGACTGCGGGATAGAAGGGCTGAGGATCGACCTGTTTTCCGTCAGGGGCATGATCATAGATCCCCTGCAGGCAGCGGATCTGGTGAGGCTCCTCGGAGTGGACTTCGCGAAGAAAGAGTAATTGGGTGAAAATGATGATTATCGCTGGCATTTTATCCGCCCTGGCGGCGGCATATCTGGCCGTGTGCTACGGCGTCTACAGGTTCGCTTTCTATTCCCCGGATAAATATCAGAACGATGACTACCACATCCCGGAGGTCCTCACCAGGGGGCCGTGGAAAGAGAGGATACGGGAGATGATCAGCGCCGTGGCAGCTCTCGAGTACGAAAAGGTATCCATCACGTCCCGGGACGGACTCAGGCTTAACGGAAGATACTTCCACAGCCGGGACGGGGCCCCTCTTGACATCTGCTTCCACGGCTACCGCGGGACTCCCAACAGGGACTTTTCCGGAGGAGCCATGGTGGTGCTGAGGGAAGGACATAACCTTCTCATGGTGGAGGAACGCGCCCAGTGTTCCAGTCAGGGCCACACCATGACCTTCGGAGTGAAGGAGCGCTTCGACGCTCTGGACTGGGTATCGTATGCCGTGGACCGTTTCGGAGCCGATGTCAGGATCATCATGACCGGCATCTCCATGGGCGCTTCCACGGTGCTGATGGCTTCCGGGATGGACCTGCCGGAAAACGTCAGGGGAATAGTCGCGGACTGCCCCTTTACGCAGCCCATGGACATCATCCTTTCGGTTGCCTCTTCCATGAAGATCCCTCAGGGTTTCAGCCGGCATTTCGCCAGGGCGGCCGCCCGCATCTTCGGGGGCTTCGATATATGCGGCGCCAGCGCCCTGGAAGCGGTGAAAAGCACCAAGGTCCCGATCCTCCTTATCCACGGTGAGGCCGATGATTTCGTTCCCTGCGATATGAGCAGGAGGATATATGAGGCTAATCCGTCCATGACAGATCTGAATACCTTTCCGGGAGCGACACACGGAGTCAGTTTCCTGGCGGACGAGGCCCGATACGAAGAACTGGTACGCAGCTTCAGCAGCAGGGTCCTGGGTGACGGGATATCCCCCGGTCCCTGAGCCGGAACGTACGCTTCTGAGGTGTACAAAAAAAGGCCTCCGGCAATTGCCGGAGGCCCGTCTGTCTTCCTGTGCCGCATGCTCAGGCATTCGCGTTTTCGCTGTATACCTTCATGCGTTCGTCGAATTCATCCACATCCGATACGATACCGATTAAGGCCAGGAGTTCCACTGCCTTGTCCCGGGTCACGCTGCCCTCATGAACCAATCTGCAGGCATTGTCTATGTACTCCGCGCGATTCTCCTTACGGCCTTCCGCACGGCCTTCATCGAACTGCTGCTTAAAATATGTCTCAACTATATCATTCAATTCTTTTTCCCCTTCCGGATGGCTCCTGTAATATTCCTTCACCCTCGAAGTTTCGGGAAACTTCGGGCTGTAGCTGTCCTGCTCGGTGAACATCTTCATGAGTTCCGAAATGTCAGTGCCGTCCTCAACGGGCGTGACATATACTTCATCCAGACCATTATACAGCTTTTTACCCGTTTGCGCAATCGTTCTTTCCACCGTATACACGGACAGTCCATCACCGAAGATATCGAACCCGCAGATATATATCACCGTTACGTCGGGGATGTCCGCGAATTCCGTCCCCGGTTTTGTGTTGTCCACGGTGATGGCGGACGCGTGGTAGCGGACCCTTTTTTCATGATCGATCCCGCCGCTGTCCCTCTGGACCTCCACGTTGAAGATCTTTCCTTCTTTCGAAGTGCACAGGCAGTCCACTACGACGGATCTCTTCAGGAAGGATGTAAGGTTTACCTGGGGAGTCGTTTCGATCACAGTAAGGTCCGGATCATTCAGGATGGTCCTTAGGACCTCCTGGATGCAGGGGAGATCTTTCGCCATCTGACGGAACATGATGTCGTCGATGAGGCTCATGGAAGTTCTGATCTCCCGTACGATATCGTTTTGTGTTTTTTCGGTGATGCTGTTCATGACAGTACCTACGGTCATTTTTTACTATACATATATCCGGGAAGCATCCGGATTCCTTCGAAATTCCTTTTCGAAAAACGGTAGAAATGGATGACTGTCGGGATGATCCCGCTGTTATGGGATAACGGCAGGATGCTTTGCCTTTTCTTCAGCATTTACTGTAAAAAACGATCAATATATTTACAAAACAGTTTACAATGTAAACTAATTGTATTATTATTGACGGGAAAGGAGGCACTTTATGATATGACAACGACTCCTACTCAGATCCGTATCGATTCTGAAATAAAGCAGAAAGCCAACGTTCTTTTCAAGAACCTGGGACTGGACATGTCCGGCGCCGTCAACATGTTCCTGTATCAGTGCGTCATGAGGGGCGGTCTTCCCTTTGCGGTGGAGATGCCCGAGCGTGAACTGAACGCACTGGGCCTGACGGCGGATCCCGCTGTCGTATCAGAAAACGAAACGGACGAACAAACCTTAAGGGAGGATTAGATTTCGCTTAAATAACGGCTAAAACGAACCGCATTCCGAAGGTTCGGCCGTAAAAAATGCTAGTATGAAGCAGAGGAAAAACCCATGAAAAAACTTTTCAAACCTACAATCTTTCTGATGGTCGCGATCATGATCGCGTCCGTCCTGCCCGCGGCGGCCCTGGCCGAAGAGACCACGCCCCCGGACATGTATGTCGAGCAGGTACAGCAGAAGATCGATAAGCTTATCGAGACCCTGGAAGGGAAGTACTTCAGTACCACCCAGGAGCCCTGTGCCTACGGCGAATCCGGCCACGGCTGCGAGAAATGCTACAACGCGAACGTCATCAAGGCAGGCTGGCTGGAGAAGGCGGGGCTTATGGTCCCCGAGAGCGCCGATCTGATGCCCGGATCATATTTCCCCGACGGGGATCTCGGGTATCCCAAGGGAGACGGCTGCTACGGCTTCGCCAATTATGCCCACTGGTACATCTTTGCCGAAAAGAGCACCGACAGGGTAACCCCCACCAAGATAGGCATCTGTGAGTTCACATACGAAGCCCTGCAGAAGCTGGGAGTCTGCCCCGGCGACGTGCTGCGCTTCGATGACAGAAACCATACCGTCATCTTCGTGAGCTATACCGGCTCCACCGGCATCAAGGCCCTGAACTGCAACTGGAGGACCACGTCAGATGCCGCCAACAGCAAGATCAACGTCATGTACTTCTCCTTCGATCCATCCGAGAAGGTGGCAGTCACCGGAACGGCCAATTACAGGAGAGTACGTTCCACGAAGGTGGATTCCATCACCGTCAGCGCTTCCTCATCGGAAGTGACCAAGGGCGACACTCTTCAGATGAATGCCCTCGTGCTGCCCACCGACGCCGGAGTCAGGACCGTAAGATGGTCCATGGAGAATACCGAGGGAGAAGCCGAGATCGACGCAAACGGTCTTCTGACCGCGAAGGCCGCGGGCGATGTGGTGGTCACCGCATCAGCCATGGACGACAGCGGAGTATCCGGATCCATGACAGTGACCGTAGAGCCCCTCAGGCCCGACAGCATAGAGCTGGATCCCGACGAACTGAACCTCAAGGTCAACGAGACCGCGGATCTGGAGGTCAGCATAGGACCCGAGGATGCAGACCTGCCCACGGGCACCTGCAGCTTCTCGTCGGACGATCCCGGCGTCGCCAGCGTCAGCGAGGGAGGCGCGGTCACCGGAGTCTCGCCCGGAAAGTGCACCGTTTCGGTGTCCTTCGCGGGACTGAGCACATCCATTCCCGTTACTGTCATCCACGACAAGCCGGAAAAGCTCATCCTGGACGTCCCCGCCGAGATCTACGTCCTTCAGACGGCCCAGTATACCGTGGGCGTGGAACCCATCGGAGTGGTGCTGGAGGATATCGTCTGGTCGGTTACCCAGGGATACGATCTGTGCGTCATAGACGAGGACGGAGTGGTCTCCGCCAATGCCCCCGGCAGCATAACCGTAAGGGCAGCAGATAAATTCTATCCCGATGTTTACGCAGAGATGGACGTCACCATCAAACCGGTGCTTACCGACGGTATAATCATCGAAGGAAACGCCCAGATGCTGCGCACCGAGCAGCAGAAGCTCACGGCCCATTCCGACAACCACGCCACGGACGAGCGGGTATCCTGGAGCGTTGAGAACGTTACGGGAGAAGCCGAGGTCGATTCCGACGGAGTCGTGACTGCCCTGAGTCCCGGCACGGTAAAGGTCAGGGCCGATGCCCTGGACGGCAGCGAGGCCTATGCCTACTTTGAGATCACGATCTTTCTCAGGGAACCCGAGGAGATAGTCATCAGCGGTCCCGACAGCGTGAGAAAACTGTCGGAGGGAACCTATACGGTATCCTATTATCCCGAAGAATGCGACGTGGAGGACGGAAAGCTCGTCTGGTCCGTTTCTGATGCATCCATAGCCACGATAGACGAAAACGGTGTCCTCAGCGCCCTTAAGGTGGGTACGGTCACCGTGAAGGCCGCCTATAAGGACATCAGTGCCGAAAAGGAAGTGGCCGTATCGCCCATCCCCGCCGAGAAGATAACCCTCAGCGGAAAGACTGAGGTCCTGCGCAGCGAGACCGCGGCATACACGGTGCAGATCGAGCCCGATACCGCCGACACCGAGGCAGTGGTATTCAGCGTCGAGAACGGCACCGGAGAAGCGACCATCGACGAAAACGGTGTCCTTAGCCCGGTAAAGAGCGGTACGGTAACCGTAAAGGCTGCCTCCGCAGCGGATCAGAGCGTATCCGACTCGATGGAGGTCACCATCCTTCCCGTAAAGGTCACGGCAGTGGCCATCGAAGGACCCGCCAGCATTGCCAGAACGGCCGTGGTGGAGTACAAGGTGAATCTCACGCCCGCCGGCGCGGATCCCGTGGGAGTAAAGTGGAGCATCACCGAGAAGGACGGAGCCGCCACAGTGGATGAGAACGGATCCGTCAAGGCGGTATCCGAAGGAAAGGTCATCCTGAAGGCTGAACTTACCGACGGAAGCGGACTGTATGACGAGATAGAGATCACCGTGACCCCCGTGGAAGTGACTTCCCTGGAGATAATCGGCGAGAAGTCCGTCATGAAGCTCTCCGAAACGGTCTATGCCGTCAGGTATCTTCCCGAGGACGCGGACGTGGATGAAACGAAGCTCGTCTGGTCGGTTTCCGACACGGGACTTGCCACCGTGGACAAGGACGGAAAGCTTACCGCCCTCAAGCCCGGCACGGTCAAGCTCACCGCCACCTACGGCACGGTAAAGGCCACGGTGGACGTGGAGATCAAACCCATCGTCCCCGAGAGGATCATCATCATCGGAGGCAAGGAACTGGTAAGAAAGAGCACGGCTACCTACTCCGTCAAGGCAGAGCCCGTAAACTCCGACCTGGGCGAAGTGGAGTGGAGCATCGCCAACGGCACAGGTGAAGCCACCGTGGACAAGAACGGCGTGGTGACCGGCGTCAAGACCGGTACCGTCACCCTGACCGTAAAGTCCAGGACCGATGAGAAGATAACCGCATCCATGGTGATCACCATAACCCCCATCAAGGTTACAGCCATCAAGATCGAGGGCAAGGACAGCATGGCGGTGGACAGCGAAGCCACCTACAAGGCTGTGGTGACCCCTTCCGACGCGGACAACACCTCCTATAAGTGGAGCATAGTGGAAAAGACCGGCAAGGCCACGATCGACAAGGACGGCAAGTTCAAGGCAGTGGCCGAAGGCGAAGTCGTCGTCAGGGCCGAAGCCGCCGACGGCAGCAAGGTAGTTGCCGAAAAGACCGTCAAGATCACCAAGGCCACACCGGTAACTCTGGTCATCTCACCGGAGGATGCGTCCATAGCCGTGGGCGCCAACCTTAACATGAAGGCCGAGATCAAACCCGCCGGATCCTCCATGCCCAAGCTGGTATGGTCCGTATCCGACAGCAGCATAGCCACCATCGACGCCTCGGGAGTGCTTACCGCGGTAAACGTGGGCACCGTGACCGTCAAGGCCGTATCCGCCACCAACAGCGCCATGTATGACTCCGCTGTCATACACATCGTGCCCATCAAGGTGGAAGCGGTCAGGCTGGAGGATACCAATGCCTTCACCGGCACGGTCCTCAAGGCCATGCCCATACCCTCCGAGGCCACCGGCACCTACGAATGGTTTGCCGACGGCGTGAAGATAGAGGGAGCAACATCCGACAGCTTTACGGTGACCCTGGCCGAGACCGGAAAGAAGATCACGGCGAAGTTCACCGGAAACGGAAAGTATTCCGGAACCGCCGAGAGCCTTTCCTCCCAGACAGTCACCGCAGTGATCAATGCCGATCCCGTCAGTGCCTGCACTCCCGGCGACGGCAAGGACCTGGTGATAAAGGTGG
>JAGACT010000063.1 GCA_017613995.1 Eubacteriaceae bacterium | reverse complement strand
GATACATGATCCCCGCGGGGATCCGGCTCTGTCCGCCGGTACCATAATAACACTTTTTTCGGAGTTAATAAAGGATTTTTCCATGTACCGGATGTATACCGAAGGGAAGAACGCCAAGAGGTGCCGTTCGCGGGACAAAAGGGATGTTTGCCGGGGGTTCAGCCTTAGACAGGCTCAAATTTCCGAAAAGATGCTGTATTCGAAGGAATGGGGGGGAAGGAAACGTGAGGGAACCGGTCTGTTCCAAGGCAGTTATTTTATAAAACATTAAAAGCCGTATAAAACTGGGTGCCGGGCAGGGCGTGGAAAATGATCCGAATAACAAAAGGATCCGCTTTTCGGGCGGATCCGATTTGTCAGGGTATTTCTTTTGATTATTTCTTCTGTCCGAAGAGTCCTTCTCTGTAGGCGGAGATGTACTCCATGCACATCTCGTCCAGTCCGAGGCATGCTTCCGCGGCATAGATCATGCCCAGCATATCCTTGTTGAGGGGATCGAGGACCGCGCTGTCCATTCCGGCCTTCATTGCCAGAACGACGAATGCCTGGTTGACGAGCTTTCTTGCGGGCAGGTTGAAGCTGATGTTGGAAACGGCTCCGGTGATGTGGATGGTGGGATACTGCTCCTTGATGGAGGTCATAACTTCCTCTACCATCGCGATACCGTCGTCACTGGTGCAGAGCATCTCTACGAGGGGATCGATGTGGATGCGGTTGGGTGCGATTCCGTATTCCTTGGCCTTTGCCATGATGTCGTCGAATACCTTAAGTCTGTCGGCAGCAGTCTTGGGGATACCTGTGTCTCCGTTAAGAAGTGCAACTACTTCCCACTTGGTGTCTGCGATGACGGGGAACACGACTTCCATCTTGTCGCCTTCGCCGGAAACTGAATTGATGAGTCCGGGCTTTTTGCAGTATTGCATGCACTCAACGCAGGTACGGGCATTGGGGCTGTCGACCGCGATCGGGGTGTCGGTAACCGACTGTACGAGATCGATGAGCCACTTCATGGTCTCGACTTCGATCTCATCCTCAACGCTGGCGCATACGTCGATGTATGTTGCGCCTGCTTCAGCCTGAGCGATAGCCAGCTTCTTGATGTGCTCTTCGTTTTTTTCGGCAATGGCCTTTGCCACTGAGGGAATAGAACCATTGATCTTTTCTCCGATAATGATCATCTGTTAATCTCCTGTCTTTTTGTGTAATTTTTCCTTGACTGTTCATAAAGGCCTGAACAGGAAGCGGGTGAGAGCATGGCTCCGTTAAAGAGACCTGCGCAGCTCATATGATCCACCAGCTTGTTTCATACATGGAACGATGAGTTCCTTTGCCGCGCCGGGAGAGAAGAACGTCTTCCCCATTCATCATGTACCGTGAAGGCGGAGAATCCGTCCCCGTTCGCGTCGACGTACCTGTCCACTATCCTGCAGTACAGGTCGGTGGTCTTTTAAAACAGTCTGTGAAGAGCTTCATGTGCCTGTGCCAGCTCTTCCTTGTTATAAGGGTATTGTACCATATGTGCTCCCATTATGTGAAAACAATTGAGAAATATTTACAGCCTTTTTTCGGCTTAAAACAACATAAAATTTGTATATCGATGAGATTATACGGGATGCTTCCGAGCGTATTCAATACCGTACTTCCGGGCCTCGTCCATCGCGATTGAATTGTTCCAATCCCTGAAGCATCGGCCGTTGGGGATGCCGGGGAAGAACCTTCCTCCGGGAAGATACGTATCGTAGGCTCTTCTTATCTCCGCGCGGATCTCCTCCTCGGTGATGTTCTCGATATCGATCTTCGGACCGTCGATGCCGCCGACCATGGCGAGCTTTCCTTCGGTGATCCGCTGTATCTCCACGATATCGTTCTGGGCGATGACTCCCTGCCAGATGTCGATGCCGATCTCCACCATATCGGTTACTATGGGCTGGCAGATGCAGTCCGCGTGATGCATGTAGATCATTCCGCAGTCATGGATCGTATCGCTTATCTCCTGCTGCAGGGGCTTGATGATGGCTCTCCATACTCTGGGAGGCAGAAACAGGTTCTGCTTTGAGCCCCAGTCGTCATGGTAGAAGATGATGTCGGTGTGGCAGTGTTCGGAAACGAGCCTGATATATTTCTTCTTGTACTCGCATATCTCCCTGAGCATGGCGGACATCTCGTCGGGATATTCCATATACGCCACCAGGGCGTTCTCCATGCCCATCAGGTGATGGCTTCTTTCGAAAAGACCGCCTCCGAACATGAAGCCGCAGAAATACTGGCTTCTGTCCACCTCGGACGCGCTCTTTTCCGCTGCGGTCCAGTCGAGATGGTCCAGATCGGGCACTTTCAGCTGCTCCTCCCACTTTTCGATGTCCTTGATAACGGCGTTCTCCGCCGTGACGTGGGGATGTGCCCCCGGCGCACCCGGCGGGAAACGGTATACAGTGCCCCATGAGTCTGGATGATCCAGTCCGTCCCTGGGACAGGCGTCTCCCATAAGGACCGGATCGAATACCATTTTCATGGCCGGCATGAAATCGCCGTAATGATCCGGCTGCTGGCGGTTCAGTATCGCCAAGGCGTTTTCTCTGGGATTCATGATATTCCTCCTGTTTATACGATGATTGGATAAGAAAAGCGGGATGCCCCGCGAAGAGGGCGTCCCGCAGAGGTGTCAGTGTTTATAGAAAGTTTTGCTGAGTTTTGCCGCCTCGTCCTTGATCCAGCCGTCTACTCTCTTGACGTCCGGATTCTCGCGGTCGAGGGTGGTCACTCCGCCGGAGAACATCCATCCCCCGTTGGGGGCGAGGGTGTTGAAGGCATCGACGACGGTCTGTCTTACGTCGTCTTCCCTGACATTGGGCCACTCTATGGGCAGTCTGTACTCATATCCGCCGTTGATGATCAGCTGGCGGCCGTAGCGGTTCTTGATCTCCACCAGGTCGTTTTCCGGCTGGGCGGGATCCCAGCATCTTACTCCCAGTTTCGTCATGGAAGGCATGAAGTCCTCGCACTTTCCGCAGTTGTGATAGAATACCGGCAGGCCGGCGTCCCTGACGAGATCCAGGGTCTTCTTGTAGCGGGGCACGAATATCTCCTCAAAGAGCTCCTTAGAAATGAATGGGGTATACTTCGATGCGGAGTCATCCAGCAGATAGTATGCCTCGGGCTTGTAGTAGTACAGAACGTTCTTGGTGATCGGCACGGCGACTTCCACCATAAAGTCCAGAAGGGCCTCGACCGCTTCTCTTTCCTCATACAGAGCCATCAGTCCTTCGCTGAATCCCATCATGCCGATATACTGCTGGAAATAGTCATCGAATCCCTTGGACATGAACAGGGTCTTTTCGGGATCGAGGTTCAGCTTTGCGATATCCGTCTCGGCGGCCTTTTCCCAGTCCCAGTCGTCCCAGTCTGGTTTCTTTATGACTTCATCCCAGCGGGTGATGTCCTTGATGATGAAATTGTTGGGTTCGGGCAGTGCGGCATATCCGGTCTCTTCATTGGTCACGAATTTGACTCCCCAGGGATCGTATCCGCCTTCCTTTCCTCTGTAGTTGCCCATGATCGAAGGGGGCATCATGGCCCAGAGCCTGTCCGCTCCGCCTCCGAAGGCTACGATAGGCACGTATTCGGGCATCTCTCCCCTCAGCATTCTGAGCAGGTTTTCTTTCTGTCCTATTTCTGTCATGGTATCCTCCTATAAAAGTGGTATCTTTCCAGGTCAGCACGCAGCGGCTCCCGCAGGGCCGTACCGTGCTAATTTCAAATCATTCAGCAATTATATTATAATCTATAAGGATGATTATGTAAAAGAGTTAAGGATGATTCTGAAAAAAGTGAGAGGACCGGCCCTGCCGGTCCTCTCACAGTTCCACAGAAACAATGATATCAGCAGCTCATGTAGAAGATGCTGGATAATACTGCATCCTCGGCAGCCATGACCATGTTCTTCGCCGATTCCGGTGTGTTGGGATACAGCTTCTTGTAGTCTTCCCAGCTGCGGTATGCGCGGCTCTTGAATTCGGGAGGATTGGAGAAGGTGTAGTCAGCCTTGTTGAAGATCTCTCCGGTGGGCGCTCCGGCGTTGTCGTATCCGCCGTACTTCAGAACGGTCTCGAAGCATGCCTTGAGGTTCTCGAGGTTGATGTCTCCCATGGTGAGGGCGCTCTTGTCGAATCCGAAGATGTACTGTCCGCCGGGCATCATGATGTCGAGCCATTCCTTTGTCTTGTCGATGATCTCGTCCTTGGTGCACTGGGTGATGTACTTGAGGGGGAAGCCGCTGGAAAGAACGAACTTCTTGCCGAGTTTCTCCTTGAAGAGCTTGGGATCGCCGTATTCCCAGGTGAAGTACATTCCCGTGGGAAGGTCAAGCAGGTAATCGATCTTCTTTGTCCAGTTCTCCTCCAGGAAGGCACCGCATCTCATTCCGAGGGATGAATAATCCTCGAGCTGTCTCTTCCAGGG
>JAGACT010000062.1 GCA_017613995.1 Eubacteriaceae bacterium | reverse complement strand
GGCATGCGGCAGGCATAGAAGACGCTGATTCCGGCGAGTTCAACGAACAGACGAAGCACAAGGTGATAGACTTCATGCCCGGCCAGAACGACGAGATCGACAAGGGCGGCACCCTGCGCCTGGGCAAATATCCCTGCGTCCTTAAAGAAAATACGGTGATCGCCCGCTGCTACGGCAAAACCGAAATCAGCGAGCGCCATCGCCACCGCTACGAATTCAACAACGATTACAGGGAAGCCCTCACACAGGCGGGCCTGACTCTCAGCGGCCTCTCCCCGGACGGAAGGCTGGTGGAGACCGTGGAACTGACGGAGAGGCCCTTCCACGTGGGAGTGCAGTACCATCCGGAATTCAAGAGCCGCCCCAACAGGCCCCATCCCCTTTTCCTGGGATTCATCGGGGCAGCGTCACAGTACTCGGAAGAGGCGGAAAAATGAGCATCCATGAGGAATGCGGAGTATTCGGAGTCTTCTCTCCGAAAAGACTGGACGTATCGGGCCTTTGCTACCTGGGGCTCTTCGCCCTGCAGCACAGGGGCCAGGAGAGCTGCGGCATAGTGGTCAGCGACGACGGGGTGTTCTCCTCCCGCAAGGGGCTGGGCCTCGTCAGCGAGGTCTTCACCCACGACGTGCTCTCATCCCTTCCGAAGGGGACCATGGCCGTGGCCCACACCCGCTACGGCACCACCGGGGGAGTCAGCATGGCCAATACCCAGCCCGTGGAGGTGAACCACCAGAAGGGACCCATGGCCATCGCCCACAACGGGAACCTTTCCAACGCCTGGGAGCTCAGAAGCGAGCTGGAGCTGAACGGTGCTATCTTCCATTCCTCCAGCGATACCGAGACCATAGCATATATCGTTACCAGGGAGCGCCTCAGGTGTCCTTCCATCGAAGAAGCCGTATCCGCGGCCATGGACACCCTTCAGGGCGCCTATTCCCTTATTCTGATGTCTTCGAGAAAGCTGATCTGCGCCAGGGATCCCCACGGATTCAGGCCCCTGTGCTATGGGGTCACCCCCGAAGGTGTCTACGTGGCGGCCTCCGAGAGCTGCGCCCTCAGCAGTGTCGGGGCCCGTTTCGTACGGGACCTGGAGCCCGGCGAGATAGTGGTTTTCACCCCGGATGGGGTGGAGTCCATCCGGGACCACTGCGGCACGGCTCCGAGGAAGACCTGCATCTTCGAATACATCTACTTCGCCAGGCCCGATTCGGTGATCGACGGCACATCGGTGCATTCCTCCCGCATCAGGGCGGGGGAGATCCTGGCCGAAAGCGCTCCCGCGGAGGCTGACCTGGTCATCGGAGTCCCGGATTCCGGGCTGGACGCCGCCATCGGCTTCAGCAGGGCGTCGGGGATACCCTACGGCATAGGCCTTATAAAGAACCGCTACATCGGCCGCACCTTCATAGCCCCCGAGGGCAGAAGCGAAGGAGTAAATATCAAGCTTTCAGCCCTTTGCGACGAGATAAGGGGCAAAAGCATAGTGCTCATCGACGATTCCATCGTCAGGGGCACCACCAGCATGAGGATAGTAAAGCTCCTGCGGGACGCGGGAGCATCCCGCATACACATGAGGATCTGCGCCCCTCCGTTTCTGTATCCCTGCTATTACGGCACCGACATAGATTCGAGGGACAACCTTATAGCGCCCCACCACCCCACCGGGGAGATCGCCGCCATGATCGGCGCCGACAGCCTGGGATATCTGCCCCTGGAAAAGCTCGGGGAGCTCTGCGGAGGCATGGGCCACTGCAGCGCATGCTTCGACGGGGAGTACCCCACAGCGGTCCCTCAGGGGACGGGCAAGTACCGCTTCGAGAGGAGGCTCTCGGAAAGCGGGAAAGGAGAAAACACCGATGGCACAGATGCCTGACCGCAAAATTGTACTGGAAGACGGACAGGAGTACTACGGATACTCCTTCGGAGACGTGTCCGACAGAGTCCTGGAGGCCGTTTTCAACACGTCCATGACCGGCTATCAGGAGATCCTCTCGGACCCGTCCTATACCGATCAGGCGGTGGTCATGACCTATCCCCTGATAGGTAACTACGGCATGGCACAGGACGACTACGAGACCGATCGCCCCTCCGTGGGAGCCATGATAGTGAGGGAGTACTGCGGGGAACCCTCCAACTTTCGCTCCGAAGAGTCCCTGGGGGATGTCATGAAAAGATGGGGCATCTGCGGCATCGGCGGGGTGGACACCAGAAAGCTCACCCGTTCGATCAGGGATTTCGGCACGAGAAAGGCCCTTCTGACCTCCGCGGACACCCCTATCGAAGAAGCTCTCGGAATACTCGGGTCCACCGACCTTCCGAGGGACGCCGTATCCCGGGTCAGCTGCAAAGATACCGTGGCAAGCGGCAGTGAGGACAGCCGTTTCCACGTGGCAGCCATCGACTGCGGCATGAAAAAGGGCATTCTCCGGTGCCTCGCTTCCAGGGGCTGCCGGGTAACAAGAGTCCCCTGGGACACGTCCGCGGAGAGCATCATGGCTCTTTCCCCAGACGGAGTTTTCATATCCAACGGCCCCGGGGATCCCGCCGACGCTCAGGAGACGATCGCCGCCGTCCGTCAGCTCATCGGCAAAGTGCCCGTTTTCGGCATCTGCCTCGGCCATCAGATCATCGCCCTGGCCATGGGAGCCAGGACATATAAGCTGAAGTACGGCCACCGTGGCGGCAACCACCCCGTGAGGGAACTGTCCACGGGCAGGATCTGCGTCACGTCCCAGAACCATTCCTACGCCGTGGACGCGGACAGCCTTGACGGCACCCCCCTTCGCGTCACCCATCTGAACATCCTGGACGGTACCGTGGAGGGCCTTGAGTGCCCCGAAAAGATGCTCATGAGCGTCCAGTACCATCCGGAGAGCTCTCCCGGGCCCCGGGACAGCGAGGACCTTTTCGATTCTTTCATCAGGATGATGGAGGACAGCGCCCATGCCTAAGAGAACAGACCTGAAAAAGATCATGGTGATCGGTTCCGGTCCCATAGTTATAGGGCAGGCGGCGGAGTTCGACTACGCCGGCACCCAGGCATGCCTTGCCCTGAAGGAGGAGGGCTACGAGGTGATCCTCGTGAACTCCAATCC
>JAGACT010000061.1 GCA_017613995.1 Eubacteriaceae bacterium | reverse complement strand
TCCCGTCTTGCGTACATGGGAGAAAGCTTCTGATCACGGCACCATTATTCTTTTTCTGTCCGTTTCTATCGGAAATACCCGCCGGGACATCCTGCGGGTATTTTTTTGTACGGAATACAAACTCCTTGATATGCATTTTTGGGTATTACAAATATCCAGATTTGTATTTTTTTCGGCTGCCGATTTCTACAAACCATTAAAAAAGAATTATTTTAAGCGAAAATGCACCCCGGAATTGTACTTTTTACTGGAACGGACAAAAATATTGTGTTACAATACTCGTAACTGAAATCAAGGAGAACGTTTTGGGCAAGAGAGCAGATACGATAGAAAGGATAAAACAGAACGCCAGGGAACTTTTCTGGTCCGAGGGATACAGAAAAGTCACCATGCAGGAGATAGCGGACCGCTCGGGAATAACCAAGGGGCTTCTGACACACTATTTCCCCCAGAAAAAGGATATAGTATCTTCGATCAACTATCAGGATTTCCTGAGCATATACAACTACGCCGACACCCTGACCGGAGGCGACGCGTTCCTCAATTACCTCATCGCCCTTTACACCGTAAAGAAGGCATTCACCACCCAGCCCCAGCTGAGGCACATATCCGAGGAAGCCTATACCAAGAGGGGCGGCGAAGAGGACGAGGTGTCGTCCCACAACCATGACGAGATGTACCTCGAGATCGTCAGGCAGTTCAACATCAACATGCAGATGGAGGATATATATCCGAAGGTGATCATGTCTAGGGGAGCGTCCATGGCTCTGGCCAAGTACTATTACGAGGACGAGACCCGCATGAGCCTGGAGGATTACCTCAAGCAGGCCGTACTGGTGACGGGCACCATGTTCGAGATACCGTACATCACGAGGAATCAGTACTACGACAAGCTGCTGGAGATCGTCAATTCGGGACAGCTTCCCGAGTTCGACTACCTGCACAGCAACTTCTGATCGATATTTCGAAGCTTATGAACGGATCCCCCTTCCGAGGAAGAGGGATCCGTTTTTCAGATCATTTTTATGTTTACTGATTCAGATAGTGCTTTCTGGAATACTCGTAGAGCTCCTCGTTGAACACTGCGCTCTGGGCCGCGTTTCTGGCAACCACCATGGAGGGCTTTCCGGGCTTGCAGAAGTTGTCCACGTAAGTCCTGGCGCACTCTATGGCCTGGGCTTCGTCCGTGCAGTCGAAACCGAACTCGTCGACGGGGATCTGGATGCAGATCCTGTCTCCTACTTCCTCATAGAGCTTCTTGTAATCGTTCAGCGTCTGCATCTGCCATGTATCGATGCCGGCGTCGATGAACACGCCTACTCTGGCTTCGGTGTGGCCGCAGGAATGCAGCTCGACGTAACGTCCCTTGCTGTGGATGAAATCGCACAGCCTCTTCATGTGGGGCAGGAAGATCTGGCGGGCGGCCTCTTCTGAGAAGAAGGGATCCTTCTGGCTTCCCCAGTCGTCGTGCAGTGTGATGCCGTCGATGTACGGATAGTACGTAAAGCACTTGTCGAACACCTTGATGGCCACGTCATGCAGTTCTCCCACCAGTTCATACAGGGCATCATACTGATCCTCGTCGGCCATTGCGATGGCGGCGTTCATGAAGTCCATCAGTGAGATCAGTCTCTCGAACCCGAATCCGTTGGTGGTGGTGATGTTCATGGCGAATGCGGAATTGGGCGTCTCGCCCTTGCTTCCGTTCTCCCAGTCCCAGCTGTCCACATCGGGCATCTTGATGGCGTCCTTCCAGTCATTGGCGTCCTCGAATCTGGGGTTTCCGCCGTGGGAAATGCTTCCGCCTACTGCGGGAACGAATTCCCATTTGACTCCGAAGCAGTCGATCAGGTCGGAACGGTCGGGGTTGGTCCTTCCCATGTGGGTGTTATAGGGAGTGCATCCGATTCCCTGGAAATCAGCGGATGTTACCGCGAACGCGGGCTGCTTGTCCCAGAACAGTGACAGGGTATTCTCTCTGTAGGAAATGGGGCTTCCGTAGATGGGCGGGCCTGCGGCTCCTCCTCTTCCGGGAGGTCTTGAACCTATGGGATTACGCTCAAGCGGTGAATATGGCTTTTTCTTTCTGTCTGTGATCATGCGATCCTCCTTCTTGTATTATTTTCGGTAAAGCAGCATCTGCCGTAATTATATCACCGCTGAATAAGAATTTGAAAACATTTTACCAAATAAAAAAACCGGCAGCTTTCGCTGCCGGCGGTCTACTCATTCTGACCTGTCAGTCCTGAGCAAGATAGTGCTTTCTGGAGTACTCATAGAGCTCCTTCATGAAAGCCATGCTCTGGCATGCGCCTCTGCCGGAAACGATGGAGGGCTTGCCGGGCAGGCAGTAATGATCGACATAGTATCTTGCGCCTGCTCTGGCCTGCTCGTCGTCGGTGAAGTCGAACGGAAGCTCGTCAACGGGGATCTGGATAACCATCTTGTCGCCGACGGTCTTGTACAGCATGTCAAAGTCGTTCAGGATCTGCATCTGCCATGTATCGATTCCCGCTTCGATGAAGACATCGACTCTGGACTCGGTGTGTCCGCAGGAGTGGATCTCTGTGTAACGGCCGTTTGCATGGATGAAATCGCAGAATCTCTTCATGTGGGGCAGGAAGATGGTCCTTGCTACCTCATCTGAGAAGAACGGAGCCTTCTGGCTGCCCCAGTCATCATGGAAGGTGATTCCGTCGATGAAGGGATAGAGCTCGAAGATCTTCTTGCAGCATGCGATACCTACGTCATAGAGCTGTCCGACGAGATCATACATTGCATCATACTGATCCTCGTCCGCCACTGCGATGGCAGCGTTCATGAAGTCCATGAGGGAGATCAGTCTCTCGAATCCGAATCCGTTAACGAATGTGGTGTTCAGAGCGAATCTGGTGTCGGGAATTCCGACGGTCTCGACGTCGCCTGCCCAGTCCCATTCATCTACATTGGGCATGGTGATGGCATCTTTCCAGTCGTTTGCATCCTCGAACTTGGGGTTTCCGCCGTGGGAAATGCTTCCGCCAACTTCGGGAACGAAGGTCCAGTGGATTCCGAATACGTCATCGGCATCCCTTCCTCTTGCGAGGTGGTTGTTGAACTGGGGAATGTTGATGTTCGTGAAGTCATTCGTGGTAACCGCGAACATGGGCTTCTTGTCTTTGAATACTGAAAGAGCGTTCTCTCTGATGGAGATGGGGGTGTTGAAGATAGGGGTCTTCGGGCTTGTGGGGAAGAGACCTGACTTCCCACCGATAACTGTGAGCTCTGACTCCTGGAACGGAGTTTTTCTCTTGTTTACAACGGTCATGTAATTTCTCCTACTAATAATATAATAATTACTGAACGGTAAAGCAGCCGTATTTCAACAAATAGTATAGCACATACATT
>JAGACT010000060.1 GCA_017613995.1 Eubacteriaceae bacterium | reverse complement strand
TCTCGTGCATGGCGCAGGAAGCGCCTCCCGCCAGGGACGTGTACATGTACTCGTCGGCGTAGCACATCTCATACATGGCATGGCCGCTCTCGTGCATCACGCTGTACATGTTGTCCAGAAAATCGTTCTCGTGGTACTTGGTGGTGATCCTGACGTCATACTTGTTGAAGCTCTCGGTGAAGGGATGTTCCGTTTCCCCCAGCACGCAGCGCTTCGGATCTATCTGCATGTAATCCATGACCCTTTTCGAAAGGATCTTCTGCCTGTCCACGGGGAAGGTCCCCTCTATGACGGAGTGGTCCACCCGCTGCTGCACCTTCGAGATCTCCGAGACCAGCGGAGTTATCACGCTGCCGAGACGGGAAAAGAACCCGTCCAGCATGTCGGTGGTCACTCCCCTGTCGTATTCGTTCAGAAGGGTGTTGTAACGGCTGCCGAATGCGGGATCATACCACTCGGCTATCCTTCTGTTGAAGTCCACGATCTTCTCCAGGACGGGCTCGAAGGAGGCGAAATCGTTGTCCGCCTTGGCGCGGTGCCATACGGCGTCCGCTTCGTTGAGGAGCATGGTGTACTCCACGTAATCTTCCTTGGGGATGCGCCTGTTCTTGTCGAACTCCTCCTTGAGAAGGACGCATTCCCGCTTCAGCTCCGCGTCCTCGATATCGTCCATTCTGGAATACAGATATTCCAGCAGCTCCCCGGTATCGTCGTTCACGAAGATGTCGTACTCGTCCTCGGACAGGATGCCCAGGGTCTCCCCCCTTCCCCTGTAGGACTCGGCGGGGGCCACGGTCATGCCGTCCACCGAAAGAAGGGACATGGCGTGAACGTAGGCCCATCTTCTTTTCTGAAGCTTTCTCAGCTTCTCAGAGGCTGTTTTTATATCCATGAGTGTTGCTCCTTTAAGGTTCTTGCAATTGATGCCGTTCTGGTCTATAATTAAGATACCGAAGGACGTTAAACTTATTTTGAACCTACACTATATTTAAGGGAATTCGCGTTTCCATTCCTATGGCGGGCCCACTTCGATGGGATTACAGAAGTCTGGAACAGATAACCCACCTGGCGGATTGCTAGGACTCAAAATAAATTTGTCTTTCGGTGTTTTTTTATGCCTTTTCCACTATGACCGTGCTGTCGCTGTCGGCCAGCAGGATCCTCACGCGGCTCCCCGCGGGGATGGCTTCGTCCCCTTCCGTGATGGCGGGGCAGACGCTTTTCATCGAATCGTACTCGAAGGCGACCTCGCCGCCCTTTCTCCTCTTCGCTCCTATGTCTTTTGTGGCCACCGCCTCCACGTCGTTGATCTCAGGCAGGAAGATCCTGGGCTTTTTCGATTTAAGGGCCTTCACGTAGGCAAGGTTGCTGGCGCTGACTTCCGCGATGGCGGCGAAGGATACGCTCAGGATGATCCTGAGCATGTCTGAAAGATCCCCCGGCAGGAAGACGAAGTATGAAGCAGCGAACACCGCGGCTGCCGAGATCAAGCCCGAGGGGCTCACGAAGGAAGGCTCCAGCGGCTTCACGGTGCTTGTGTCTTTGGATGTGTCCATTTATAACCTCGTAAAAAAGACCGTACTGACACAGCCAGTACGGTAGATTTTTTATTTATCCTCTTCTGTTTCGTCATCATCGTCGATGACTATCTCATACTCGTCGTCGACTTCTTCCACGTCCGTGCTGACTTTATCGGATACCGCGTCAATCTTGATCTCCGCAAGGATCTTGTCCGGTGAGAGCTCGATGATGACTCTGTCGTCCCTGATGGATCTGATGGTTCCGTAGAACCCTCCGATCGTCATTATCTCGTCGCCTTTCTTGAGGGCCTGCAGCATCTCCTGTCTCTGCTGCTGCTGTTTCTTCTGGGGTCTGGTTACCGTGAAGTAGGGAACCACGAACATGACGACCACGAGAATGATCAGTAATACCTGTTGACTCATAATGGTTTATCGGCGCGTCCCTTCGGGACGGTGCGCCTTTCTCCATTCGAAATGTGATAAATTGATCTATTTCAGCCGCATGCGCAGGCTGCAGCCTTCGGGAAGGACGGTAAATGTCTTCCGTGAATCTGTCAGTTATTATACCATGCTTTCTCCGTGTTCCGTTTGAATTCGGCAAAATTATTATTAATAATGCTGTTTCTGACGTCTTCCATGAACAGCTCGGTCACGGCGATGTTGTGCAGCGACAGCAGCATGGCTCCCTCGATCTCCTGGCAGTTGACCAGGTGCCTGAGGTACGCCCGGCTGTAATTGCGGCACGTATAGCAGGTGCAGTCGGGATCCAGGGGTGAGAAATCCTCCGTATACCTGGCGTTTCTCAGATTGATGCGGCCTCCCTTCCTGGTCAGGGCGGTGCCGTTGCGGCCCATGCGGGTCTGCATGACGCAGTCGAACATGTCCACCCCGGCGGCCACGCCGTTGAGAAGGATGTCGAAGCTTCCGACTCCCATGATGTAGCGGGGCCGGTCATAGGGCATCATCGGGGCGGTGTATTCCAGCAGCTCGAACATGAGCTCCTTGGGTTCCCCCACGGAAAGGCCTCCTATGGAAAATCCCGGCAGATCTCTGGAGCAGGTCTCCTCCACGGAGATCCTGCGCAGGTCCCTGTACATGCCCCCCTGCACGATGCCGAACAGGGCCTGGGGCCCTTCGGGATCGTAGACGCTGATGCAGCGGTCCAGCCATCTGAGGGTGAGCTGCATGCTCTTTTCGGTATAGTCGTATTCCGCCGGATACTCGACGCATTCGTCGAAGGCCATCATGATGTCGCTGCCCAGGGCCTGCTGGATCTCGATGGACTTTTCCGGGGAAATGAATCTTCTGCTGCCGTCGATGTGGGAGCGGAACTCCACCCCTTCCTCGGTGATGTTGTTTATCTTTCCCAGGGAGAACACCTGGAAGCCCCCGCTGTCCGTGAGGATGGGACCATCCCAGTTCATGAAGCGGTGCAGCCCCCCGGCCTTCCTTACGATCTCCTCGCCGGGCTTGAGGTGCAGATGGTATGTGTTGGAAAGCAGTATCTGCACGTTGTGTTCCCTGAGGGCCTCGGGAAGCACCGCCTTCACGGAGGCGCGGGTGCCCACCGGCATGTATACCGGCGTTTTGATGTCTCCGTGGGGAGTGTGTATGATCCCGGCCCTGGCGTGGGTCTCGGGATCCTGTGCTACAAGTTCGTATGTTACGCTTTTGTTCATGCTCTTTAGGCTCAGAACTCGTCGTCCTGCTGATAGCCAAACTCCTTCAGATCGTATTCCTTTTCCCGCCAGTCGTCCCTGACCTTGACCCAGACGTCCAGGTTCACCTTCATTCCCGTCAGTTCCTCTATATCGATCCTCGAACGGGTGGCGATCTTCTTGAGCATCTCCCCGCCCTTTCCGATGATTATGGCCTTGTGGGATTTCTTCTCACAGTAGATGACGGCCTCTATGTCCAGGATGTTGCCCCTCTCCTGCATCTTCGATATCTCCACGGCTGTGCCGTGGGGGATCTCGTCGGAAAGCATCCTGAGGATCTTTTCCCGGAGGATCTCAGAAACGAAGAACCTCTCCGTGCGGTCCGTCACCATGTCCTCCGGGAAGAAGGGCTCCCCTTCGGGCAGGTACTTTTCGATGACTTCCACCAGGGTGTCCAGGTTTATGCCCTTCCTGGCGGATACAGGGACGATCTCCGTGATCTGGGGGCAGCGCGAATACAGCTCTATCTTTTTGAGGACCTCCTCCCGGGGGATGCGGTCTATCTTGTTTATCACCAGTATCACGGGACAGGGGGCGTCCTCGAGGGTCTGAAGTATCCTCATGTCCCCCCTTCCGATGGCGATGTCCTCCTCCACCAGGAAGAGTATCACGTCCACGTCCCTGATGGCACTAAGGGCGGCCTCGTCCATGTATTCCGACAGACGGTTGTGGGAACGGTGAAGTCCCGGCGCGTCCAGAAAGACCATCTGGGAGGTGTCGGTGGTGCGTATGAGCCTTATGATGTTTCTGGTGGTCTGGGGCTTATCGGAAACAATCGACAGCTTCTGGCCCACCAGGGCGTTCAGCAGGGTGGACTTGCCCACGTTGGTGCGGCCCGCCACCGCCACGAAACCGGAACGGAAGGCTGTGTCAGTCAATCTCTATGCCCATATCCTTTCCCCGGAATCCGTGGGGCAGAAGCTTTGAGAAGGAAGCCCTCTCCCACTCCCCGGAACGCTTCACGAGGATGACTTCGAAGTCGTCGTCGGCGAATTCGTTAAGAAACTGCCTGCATACTCCGCAGGGATATGCGTAGCCCTCCCCGGAACAGGCGATGGCGATCTTTACGAAGTGGCGCTCTCCCTCGCTGACCGCCTTGGCGGCGGCGGTGCGCTCCGCGCAGATGCCGGCGGGATAGGAGGCGTTCTCCACGTTGCATCCCGTGTAGATCTTGCCGGAGGAGGTCAGAAGGGCCGCCCCCACGTGGAACCTGGAATAGGGGCAGTAGGCCATGTCCAGCATCTCCGTGGCCAGGCGTATAAGTTCCCTGTCCTCCCTGGAGGCCTCGGTGCGGTCCATGTTCTTGAACACGCCCATCTTGCGCATGATGCGCTTTTCCATGCTGCGCATCTTGAGCTTCTCCTCGTCGTCCATGTGGTCGTATCCCATAAGATGCAGGAAGGAATGCACCGTAAGATAGCTCAGCTCCCTCTCCAGGGAATGGCAGAATTCCTCCGCCTGCCTCACGGCCACGTCCCTGCACAGCACGATGTCCCCGAGGATCCTGGCACCCCTGGGATCGGTCTCCTCCAGGGGGAAGGAAAGCACGTCGGTGGAGCTGTCCACGTTTCTGTATTCCCTGTTGAGCTCCCGGATGTGATCCTCATCCACCAGAGTGACGCTGACCTGGTAGCCGGAGGGGAACTTGAAGAATCCCACGGCGGTCTTGACGGCTTTTTTTATGTATTTCTCGGCCTCTTCGATGCCCTCTTCGCTGCCGGACTCGTTTACGAAAATGATCTCCTTAATTTTCTTCATCGATCTTGTTCTCCTTTTCCGCGTCCGGATACTCCACTCTCTGATGGTAGATATTCAGAAGCACTTCGTAGAATTCTTTCTTCACTCTGTCTATGTCCGCGAAGGTCAGCATGGACTGCTCCAGCTGTCCCTCCCCTATCTTCTTTTCAAATATGCGGTCTATAACGTTTTTCAGCGATTCCGCGTCCGGGTTCTTCAGGCTCCTGGCGGCGGCCTCCACGGAGTCCGCCAGCATGACGATGGATTCCTCCCTGCTGACGGGCAGAGCCCCGCGGTAGTGGAAGTTCTCCTCCCCGGCGTATCCCTCCCGGTCAGCCTTGATCTTGAAATAGGTGATCTCGCTGGTGCCGTGGTGGGTCTCTATGAAGCGCACCACCTCGGAAGGCACCTTGCTGTGGGTGGCGATGGCCATCCCGTCGGTCACGTGGTTCTTGATGATCTTCGCCGAGAGATCCGGGGCCAGGTTGTCCAGGATGTTGACGCTGCCGGCCTGGTTCTCGGAAAAATACATGGCTTTCTCTATCTTTCCGATGTCGTGATAGTAGGCTCCCACCCTGGCCAGGAGGGGATTGCCCCCCACGCTGATGGCGGCGGCCTCGGAGAGGTTGCTGACTATGAGGCTGTGGTGGTAGGTGCCCGGTGCCCGGGTTATCAGTTCCTGGATCGGCCTGTCGTTGGCGCCCGACATCTCCAGCAGCCTGAAGGGAGTGAGCTTTCGAAAGACGTTCTCCCAGATGAGGCATATGATGCTCACCGCCAGGGCGCAGGCCGCGCCGTTGCCGATGGCGTAAAAGGTGTTCCTGAAGATGCCCGCGGTCAGCACCGACCCGCTGCGGTACAGCGTCAGCACCAGCACCATGACCACGTTCACCGCAGCGACCCTGAAACCCGTGGTTATGATGTCGCTGCGGGATCGGATGTTTCTGAGGTTTATGATGCCCACCGCCGAGGATATGAGCACGAACACGGCGGTATCCACGTCGAACTGCAGGCATACGCACAGCAGCGGCACGTAGAAAAGGCAGAAGAACGAGGCCTTGGGCGCCGACGAATAGATCATGCACATGCACATGGGGAAAAGGGCTGCCGGGATCAGAAACGGTGAGGTATCCATGCCGATCTGTCCCAGGGAAAGCACCAGGATGTAGACCACGCCGGCGCAGATGAGCCCCGGCGCGTCGCCGCTGATGTCCGGATGGAAGATCCTCAGAAAACGGTCGAATAAAAACAGGATCAGGAGCATCAGTGCGGGAAGCCCCACGGACGAGACGGTCATGTCCATGAAGGAGGTGCGCAGCAGGTTGTTGTCCTTGAGAAGCTGGATGTCGTCCTCAGTGAGCACATCGCCCTTGTTGATGATGGTCTGCCCCGTTTCGTACACCACCTCATACACGCTGTCCCTGGCGGCTTTCCTGGCCAGGGCGGTGGCGGACTCGTTGAGGATCATGTTGGGGATTATGTATGATTTCACCACCGAGGAGGCTATCACCTTCTGGGTGGGATTGAGGCTGGTATGGCTGATGTATTCCTCCGCCATCATGCGGTACACGTCCAGATGGGACGCGATGACCTCGCTGGTGGAGTAGATGGAATTGAGGGCGTCCAGGGAGGCGTTTTTCATGACTGTGAGCTCGTTCTGGGACAGGTTCACCAGGTAGCTGTACTGCTCCAGGGTCAGCTCCAGGGAGTACACCGAATTGGCCGCCTTTACGGCGGCTTCGTCCAGATATTCGTCGTGCATCTCGTACACTCCGCTGTAGAAGCCCACGACCTTCTCCGTGGCGGAACTGTAGGCGGAAACGATATAGTCGTACACGGGGGCCGTGGTATTCTCCGCCTGCAGGCGCAGGTTCTCCGTCAGCCTCTCGTTGACGATCCTTTTGGGGGCTATGATGTTGTCGAGAGCCACATCCCCGGCGCTGTAGGACAGGCTTCTGGGGACTATGCCCAGGTAGGATATGGAAAAAACGATAACGAAGAACACCGCATAGAGACCGAATCTCAGCAGGCTGCCCCTTTTACTGTCTGTTGGTTTCGCCGTACTTTTCATAAGCGTCTATTATCCTCTGAACTATGGGATTGCGCACCACGTCCGTCTTCGTGAGCTTCACGAAGCTGATGCCCTTTACGTCCTTAAGAATCTTCTGCACCACCACGAGACCGCTCTTCTCCTTGAAGGGCAGGTCTATCTGGGTCGTATCTCCCGTGACGATGGCCTTGGAACCGAAACCGAGCCTGGTGAGGAACATCTTCATCTGCTCGGGGGTGGTGTTCTGGGCCTCGTCCAGTATTATGTAGCTGTTGTCCAGGGTCCGTCCCCTCATGTACGCCAGCGGTGCCACCTCTATGGTGCCCCTCTCAAGGCACCGGGCAACGCTTTCCATTCCCATGATGTCGTAGAGGGCGTCGTACAGGGGCCTGAGGTACGGGTCCACCTTTTCCTTGAGGTCTCCGGGCAGAAATCCCAGCCTCTCCCCCGCCTCCACGGCGGGGCGGACCAGCACTATGCGCTCCACGTCCCCCTTCTTGAAGGCCGCCACGGCCATGGCCATGGCCAGGTACGTCTTTCCCGTGCCCGCGGGGCCCATGGCGAAAACTATCTCGTTTTCGGCCACCGCCTCGGTGTACTTCCTCTGGCCGAAGGTCTTCGTCCTGACGGGCTTTCCCCTGTAGGTATAGCATACGGTCTGATCGAAGGCTTCGGCGATCCCCTCCGGGGAGGAGATATTGTCCGAAACGTAATTGGCAGTGGTCTCGTCTATGCTGTGGCCTTCCTTTATAAGGGCGATGAACGCCTTTATTGTATTGGCCGCCAGATCGGCCCCCTCCTTCTCCCCGCTGATGCGGATGCAGTCGGGCATGGCCTTGATATCGACCCCGTAGCGGCTCTCCAGCTCGCTCATGTTCACGCTGCCGACTCCGAAGAGCTCCGAATAATCTATGTCCTCATCCACGGGTATGTCTACGGAAATGATGGATAAATCCTCTGCCAACTGATGTTTCCCTCTTTTTTACGTGTTTTTTCTATTTTATCATAACAGCCGTGAATTATCTTATTAACTTGATAAAAATGGTCCTGTATGTGCCGCTCCCGCGGGGCCCTCTCTCCGGGAAAAGGGGCGGAGGGCCGAAAACCTTTTTTCGGCGGTGCAAAAATGATATTATTATACCGATTCCACTGAACCCGGAGGGAAAAATGAAGACGATCTACATACTGGGATTCGGCTGCGGAGGCAAGCACGACATCACCCTCAGGAGCCTGGAGATACTCCGTGCCAGCGACAGGGTGTTCGTAAGGACCATGGTGCACCCGTCGGCGGCGATACTGGATGAATACGGCATAGAATACACGTCCTTCGACGAGCTCTACGAGCAAAGCGGGGACTTCGAGGAAGTGTACGACACCATCTGCGAGACCGTGATCAGCGCCCCCGGGGAGGCCGTCAGCTACATCGTTC
This sequence comes from Eubacteriaceae bacterium, assembly GCA_017613995.1. GTDB lineage: Bacteria > Bacillota > Clostridia > Eubacteriales > Anaerofustaceae > RUG14186. The sequence continues at coordinate 2,702 of JAGACT010000060.1, read as the reverse complement.
CCGGCAGCAGCTTCATCGCCGAAAGGGCCGTGGGGCTGATAGTATCCAGGGCGCAGTGCGAGGTGAAGATCGTTCCCGCGGTGAGCTTTATCGACGGGATCTTTTCCGCCCTGAGGACCGACGCGGCGGATTCCTTCAAGATGCTGGACGCCCTGAGCCTGGATACCCAGAGGCCCGACCCGTCCTGCATGAACATCATCTGCCAGGTGTACGACCGCTCCATCGCCTCCGACGTGAAGCTGGAGCTGGAGGACATATATCCCGACGAGACCCCCGTTTACATCATAAACGCCGCCTCCACCGACGAGGAGAAGATCATCCCCATGAGCCTGTGGGAGATCGACCGCTGCGAAGAGATCGACCATCTCACCAGCCTGGTGATACCCCCCGTTGACTATACCGGGGTACCCAGGGCCTTCTCATCCCTGAAGAGCGTGGTAAGGGCCTTAAGGGGCGAGGGCGGCTGTCCCTGGGACATGGAGCAGACCCATGAGAGCCTCATCCCCTACGTGACGGAGGAAGCCTACGAGGTGGTCAGCGCCATCAAACGCGGTGACGCGGACAACCTGTGCGAGGAGCTGGGGGACCTGCTGCTGCAGGTGGTCATGCACGCGGACATCGCCTCCGAGTACGGTGACTTCACAATGGAGGACGTGATCGAAGCCGTGACGACGAAGATGATCCGGCGCCATCCCCACGTGTTCGCGGGAAAAGAGATAGACATGACGGACCGGGACAGGGCCTGGGACGAGATCAAATCCGGGGAACACGGCTACAGCTCCCTGTCCGAGGAGCTCTCCGGCGTGGCGGAGGCCCTGCCCTCCCTGAGCTACGCCGCAAAGCTGATACGCCGCGCCTCGAAGTACATGGAACGGGATCCCTATGTTCAGAGGGCCATGGAAGGATCAGCCGACTGTCCCGGGGAACAAGCCAGGGCATATCTGGGGAGGCTCCTCTTTTCCGCCTGCGCTATGTGCGCCGACAGGGGCATAGATCCCGAGGGCCTTCTGAGGGAAGTTTGCGAGGACTACATCGCTTTTGAGCAGAGGCTGGAAAACCTGATGGGCCCCCGGGACATCGCTTTAGCCGGCTCAAGCAGTCCCGAAGCGGCGGAATCCGTTGAAAAAGCAATAAAAAAATGCGTTTTTTTGCAAAAATAGATTGCTATATATGGCCTTATTGGGTATTATTTAGAGGCTGAAACAAACACCTAAGGAGAAAATGATGAACAAACCCGAATTGATGCAGATCATCGCCCAGAAAACATCCTGCGATGTAAAGGATGTCGACAAGATCCTCAGAGCGTTCACCAGAACAGTCGCAGAGACGCTCAACCAGGGTGAAAAGGTGACCCTGTCCGGTTTCGGTACATTCGAAGCAAAGAAGCGTTCTTCCAGAGAGGGAGTCAATCCCAGGACCGGAGAAAGGATCGTGATCCCCGACACCATCACCGCCGGTTTCAAGGCCGGAAAAAGACTTAAGGATATAATAAACGGGAGATAGTACGGTAATCCGTCACTTGTTCACCGCGGAGCGTCAGCAGGACGCTCCTTTTTTTATGCCCAGCCTTTCCCCGGGGAATAAACTACCCCGGGGCAAGCCCTCAAGTGTCCACTGGACACTTGCCTCGCTTCGCGAGCGGGGTATTCTAGGCCAGACGGTTCACACTTGATCAAACAGTTTTAGCTGCTGATATACGCAATCTTCTTTACCTTGCTCTCTTACATAGTTTGCTATGGTATTCTCGTTTGCGTTCCTGCCTACGCTGGACACAAAATACCCGTCGGTCCAGAATTCACCACCCCAGAGCTCTTTTTTAACCTCTGGATGCTCGGCAAATATCCTGCGGGCTGTTATGCTCTTTATCACACGTATGATCTCACTTGGACTGTGTGTCGGGGTTGACTGGACTAAAAAGTGTACGTGGTCATTGTCGGATCCAATCTCTATAAACTGGATCCACTCATATCGCTCCTGTATGCCCGCGCATATTTGCACGAGCGATTCTTCTATCTGCTTTGATAAAACCATCCGACGGTATTTTGCCGGACATACAAAGTGGTAAATAAGATTGCTTACGTTATGACTCTCATGCAGATATTTGCTGTTCGGCATTCTTGTGAACCGTCCTTTCCGCATATATTATATGCGGAAAGCCCCCTCGCGGCAAGCCGCGGGGTATTGAACCCATTCGGCTACGCCGAATAAACGCTACCGATGTTGCTGTGGAGAACATACATCGATAGCTGTGGTCATTACTTTACATATTTTCTGTCAAGGGTTACCTTTCCGATCATCCAAGCTACGAAGATCGCCGAGCTTATGAAAGCGCCGATGAGCAGAGGCAGCCTCGGTGAAGAGTTGCCGGTGATGCTCGCCACGGCACCGGCGTAGAAGCTTGCCAGAAATCCTCCGATATTGAGGAATGCGACCCAGATTCCGCTGGCTGCAGTGACCTGCTCGGAAGGCAGATAATTATTAAAATCCACCATGGCGGCAGACCATACGGAGAATACCGTAAAGCCTATCATCAGCGCAGATATCATCAGCAGAACGATGCTCTTTGCGAAATACCCGAGGGCCAGGAATACTACCCAGAAGATTAGATTGATCATAAGAGTTCTGTTCCTTAATGCCTTATAAAACATTCCGAACAGGGCTCCGGAGATCATCCCGCCTATCGTATACATGGACAGGATCGT
>JAGACT010000059.1 GCA_017613995.1 Eubacteriaceae bacterium | reverse complement strand
TGAAGCACGCCCCGAACGATCACCAGAGGCTCAACGCCCTGGCAAACGTGGAGCGGGGGGCGGCCCTCATGTGCGAGGACGACGAAGAGCTGGCAGGCAGCCTCACCGAATGCGTGCTCAGGCTGCTGACAGACGACGGCACAAGGCTGGAGATGGCAAACGCGTCCCTTTCACTGGGGGTGAACGATTCCTGCAGCCGGATCTGCGACCTGGCGGAGGAGCTTATCGACAGCAGAAAGAAAAAATGAGCAACAGAACGAGGAGACAGAGAAGAAGAAGGAGAGGACGCGCCCTGCCGTGGGTGTTCGTGCTGATCGCGATCGTGCTGATCGGCGCGTATGTCTTCATGACCCGTTCCCCCCTGTTCAACATCACCTCCGTCACCGTGGAGGGTGCCTATAAGGTTACCGTCAGCGAGGTCAAGGAGAAGAGCGGCATAGAACCCGGCCAGAACCTGTTCTCGTTCCATACCTCCACAGTTGAGAAAAGCATCAGGGAACTGATAATGATCAAGAGCGTTGTGGTGGAAAGGATCCTGCCGGGCAGGGTCAGGATCGTAGTGGCGGAAAGGACGCCCGCGGTGATCTTCGCCACAGGCTCGGGATACTATTCCGTGGACGAGGAAGGCATAGTCATAAGCCTCACTTCCTCACCGGAGAATCCCGCCGCCGTACTGATAAGCGGAGTGGACATAGGGGAGCCCCTCATAGGCGAACTCATAGACTATTCCTCCACGGCCATGCTGGCCACGGTCAGAAGCGTCATCGCGGATCTGGACAAGCAGGGGAACCTTCAGATGCTTTCAGAGATCCATGTCTCGTCCGGAGGGTACTACTACCTGTATACGAAGAAGGCCAACGTGATTAAGTTCTATTCCCTGAGCAACTTCGAGAACAACCTTGAATTCGTGGATCTGTTCATGAACTGCGAGAACCGTCCCATCATGGTGGAAGTCATAGAAGGGACCGAGCCGATATACAGCAATATAGAAATCTATTAGCGCAAAATCGTGTAAACATCTTGAGATAAATGCCAAAAATATATTAAAATAGAGTGTCAACATGTATCAGGAGGATAATGATGGCTTACGAATTTGAAAACGAAGTAGTGATGCGTGCTAACATCAAGGTATTCGGAGTCGGCGGAGGCGGATGCAACGCCGTCAACCGGATGATTGAGAATTCTTCTCTCAGCGGTGTTTCCTATTACGCTGTAAATACAGACAGTCAGGTGCTGGTTTCGTCCCTGGCAGACAACAAGGTCCAGATCGGTGAAAAGACCACCAAGGGACTGGGAGCCGGAGCTAATCCAGAGATCGGCGAGCGTTCCGCGGAGGAGAGCGCGGACGAACTCAGCGCGGCCCTCGAGGGAGCGGACATGGTGTTCATCACCGCCGGAATGGGCGGCGGCACCGGTACAGGAGCTTCCCACGTGCTGGCCAAGATCGCCAAGGAGATGGGTATTCTGGTGATCGGCGTCGTGACCAGGCCCTTCGGTTTCGAAGGCAGAGTCAGGCTGATGAACGCAGACCTGGGTATCCAGCTCATCAAGGATTACGTGGACGCGCTGGTGATCATTCCCAACGACAGGCTGCTGGAAGTAGCCACCCAGAGCACCTCCTTCAACGACGCCTTCAAGATGGCGGATGACGTGCTCATGATGGGCGTCAAGGGCATCACCGACATCATCACCAATACCGGACTTATCAACCTGGACTTCGCGGACGTCCGCACCATCGTCAAGGACGCCGGACTGGCCCACATGGGTATCGGTATCGGCATCGGCGAGAACAGGGCAGACGACGCAGCCAGACAGGCTATCTCCAGCCCGCTTCTTGAGACCACCATCGAGGGAGCCACGGGAGTCCTCCTCAACATCACCGGAGGCAACGAGCTCACCCTCTTCGATGTCAACAAGATCGCTTCCATCGTCAGGGAGGAAGCCCATCCCGAAGCCAACGTTATCTTCGGTGCTTCCATCGATCCCGATCTCGAGGATACCATCAAGGTCACCCTCATCGCCACGGGCTTCGAGAACAGGCCCGCAGCTCCCAAGGCCCAGAAGGCCGAAGAGCCCAGGGAGGAAGCTCCCAAACCCAAGGAGACAAAGAGCAGCACCGGAGGGTTCATTCCCTTCATGCCTTCGTTCCTCGAGGATGACGACGAACACAAAAAGTGATCTGACGGAAAACAGACCGATAAAAAGTACAGCTGCCTTTTCAGGCAGCTGTGCTTTTTATGCTTACTTGGTGAATGACTTCTCGCTGATCTCCTTGAGGAGCTTGACGATCAGATCGTCGATATCCATCTCTCCGAGATCGCCTTCGTTCCTGCTTCTGACGTTTACGGTATTGGCGTCCACTTCCGCTCCGCCGATGACCAGCATGTAGGGGATCTTCTGCAGCTGGGCTTCTCTGATCTTGTAGCCGAGCTTTTCGTTTCTGAAGTCCGCTTCCACTCTGATGTCCCTGGCCTGAAGGTCCTCCACCACCTTTTTCGCGTAGTCCTCGAAGGCTTCGTTGACGGTGATGACCTCGACCTGTACGGGGGCCAGCCACAGGGGGAACGCTCCCGCGAATTCCTCCGTGAGGATGCCGATGAATCTCTCGATGGAGCCGTAGATGACGCGGTGGAGCATGATGGGACGGTGCTTGGCGTTGTCCGCTCCCACGTAAGTGAGGTCGAATCTCTCGGGCATCTGGAAATCCAGCTGGATGGTGCCGCACTGCCACGTACGGCCGATGCAGTCTCTCAGATGGAAGTCGATCTTCGGTCCGTAGAACGCTCCGTCACCTTCGTTGATCTTGTAGTCGATGCCCTTCTTGTTCAGGGCCGCGATGAGGCCGTTGGTGGCCATCTCCCACTGCTCGTCGGTACCCATGGAATCGTCGGGCCTGGTGGAGAGCTCCACCATGTACTCGAATCCGAAGATGCCGTACATGTAGTCTATGAAGTCGATGACTCCGATGATCTCGTCGGTGACCTGATCGTCCCTCATGAAGATATGGGCGTCGTCCTGGGTGAAGTTGCGGACCCTCATGAGGCCGTGCAGAGCTCCGCTCTTCTCATGCCTGTGCACCAGTCCGAGTTCCGCCATCCTTATGGGCAGATCCTTGTAGGAGGTGAGCTTCCTGTTGTACAGAAGCATTCCGCCGGGGCAGTTCATGGGCTTGATGCAGAAATCCTTTCCGTCGATGACGGTGGAGTACATGTTGTCCTTGTAGTGATCCCAGTGGCCGCTTCTCTTCCACAGTTCCGCGTCCAGGATAAGGGGAGTCCTGACTTCGTCGTAGCCCCTCTTGGTGTGCTCCTTCCTCCAGAAGTTCTCCAGCTCGTTGCGGATGATCATTCCTTTCGGGTGGAAGAAGGGGAAGCCGGGTCCTTCGTCCATGATGGAGAAAAGGTCCAGTTCCTTTCCGAGTTTTCTGTGATCCCTCCTCTTTGCCTCCTCCAGCATGTTGAGGTATTCCTCCAGCATCTCCTTCTTGGGATAGGAAATGCCGTAGATCCTGGTGAGCATCTTGTTGTGCTCGTCGCCTCTCCAGTAGGCGCCGGCGATGGAGGTGAGCTTGAAGGCCTTGATGGCGCTTATCTTTCCGATGTGGGGCCCGGCGCAAAGATCGAAGAATTCTCCCTGCTCGTAGAAGGAGATCTCCGCGTCCTCGGGAAGATCGTTGATGAGCTCCACCTTGTAGGGCTCGCCCGCATCCTCTTCCTTCTTGATGGCTTCCTCCCTGGGAAGGTTATAGAAGATGATCTTCGGATTCTCGGAGATGATCTTCTTCATCTCGGCTTCGATCTTCTCCAGCATGTCGGGAGTGATCGATTCCGGAGCGTCGAAATCATAGTAGAAGCCCTGCTCTATGGCGGGTCCGATGGTGAGCTTTATCTCGGGATAGAGCCTCTTTACGGCCTGGGCCATGACGTGGCTGGTGGTGTGCCAGAAAGCGAGACGTCCCTGGGGGTCGTCAAACTTGTGGAGATTGATGGAAGAATCCGTCATGATGGGATAACGGATGTCCCTGAGTTCTCCGTTCACGGTGGCGCTCAGCGTCTCTCTGGCAAGAGCGGAGCTGAGGGACTCGGCCACCTCGTAGACAGTCGTTCCGTCCTGATATTCTCTGACGGAATTGTCGGGGAATGTGATCTTTATCATAGTAAAACCTCCTGTTTTTTGCAAGAAAAAAGCTCCTGCAAATCAAGGGACGAAGCGATGCTCCGCGGTTCCACCCTTATTGGCAAGTGCCCACTCAATTCGGTTATAACGTTACCGACGCGCACGCTTACTCATATTTCAGCGCCGGACTC
>JAGACT010000058.1 GCA_017613995.1 Eubacteriaceae bacterium | reverse complement strand
GGGATGGATCGCAGACTTCAATGACTGCGTCAACTTCCTCGAGATCTTCATCTCCGCTTCCGGAAACAACTATCCCCGTCTCGGCAGAGACATCGGTGACTACACCAAGGCTTCTGCCGTTACCAAGGATGCCGGACTCGGTGCTTACTGGGGACCCAACGGAGATCAGACATGGGCCGATTGCTATGATACTCTCGTAAAAGAGATCAAGGCCTGCCCGGATCCCGCTCAGAGAGCCCAGCTGTGTGCTGATGCAGAGAGAATGCTCATGGCCACCGGCGGTGTCGCACCTCTGTACTTCTACACCAACCCGTACATGCTCAAGCCCAACGTAGAAGGACTTATCCTCATGCCTACGGGTGACGTGATCTGGAACTACGTCAAGATCAAGTAATCGATACTGATCGCAGGGGCTGTAAAAAAACTACCCCTACAAGGCGCGCGAAATGCGCGTCTTGTTTTTTCTCCTCAGATCAATAAAAGAGCCGCATGTCTCGGGACAGCGGCTCTTTCATGGTATAATTAAATTGCCCAAAATATATACCTGAGAAAGGATCTTTCTCATGACGAATTATACATCATATCAGCTCAAACTTCCAATAGATTTATCCTATGCCATCGATTTTTCCGATCCCGTCTTCACTTTCAGGGAAGTCATCGATCAGCTGGACCTTCAGAAGTACTTCTCCTCCGATACTCATTCAACCGGTCGTCCTTCCTATGACCCCGGCAAACTCCTCAAGGTGATCCTGTTCTCATTTATGGAGAACGGTTACTGTTCTCTGCGGTCCATAGAACGTTCCTGTAAAACAGATATCCGTTACATCTGGCTTTTGGATAACGTCAAGGCTCCTTCTTTCATGACAATAGGCAACTTCATCAACAATACCCTTTCCTCTTCCATAGAACAGATCTTCAATGACATCAATTCATATATTTTTGAGCGGGACAGTGTCGACCTTGATCATGTTTACATCGACGGCACAAAGATCGAGGCCAACTCTAACAAGTACACCTGGGTATGGAAGAAAGCATGCATCACAAGCAGGGATAAAGTCTTTGGTTATCTTACAAGCCTTCTTGAAGAGATCAATGCCTCCACGCTGGCTCCCTTCGGAGTAAAGATAACTCCCCGGGAACAATACTCCGTGGAACACATGGAGGAAGTCATGGATTTTTTCACATCCGTTACAGGATTTGACGAATCGTCCGTCGTAAGAGGGCGCGGACACAGAAAAAGCACCGTCCAGAGGCAGTATCAGAAGCTCACGGAATACACTGCGCGCCTTAGGAATTACGCCGAAAGGATAGAGATATGCGGGGAAGGCAGGAACAGTTATTCCAAGACAGATCATGACGCCACCTTCATGAGGGTCAAAAGAGACTACATGGGAAACGACCAGCTTCTTCCCGCATACAACATGCAGATAGGCGTCTGTGACGAATACATAGCAGTCGTGGACGCTCAGAAGTATGCGTCTGACATGGACTGTTTCGTGCCGTTGATGGAGAAGTTTCGATCCGTCTACGGAAAGTATCCCAGGTATCCTGTTGCCGATGCGGGATACGGCTCATACAACAACTATCTGTACTGTGAGGAAGTCGGGATGGAGAAGTACATGAAATTTACCATGTACAATAAGACCCTCAATGACCGGAAATATAGGGATGATCCCTACAACGTCCGCAACTTCGGGAGAAACGAAGAAGGTGAGCTGATCTGTCCGAAGGGCAAAAGGATAGTATTCCTGCACAGCAAGCCTGTCAAAGGCAACAGGTACGGAAGGACAGAAGAAGTATACGAATGCGAAGACTGCAGCGGATGCCCCGAAAAGAGCAGCTGCACGAAATCAACCGGCAACAGAAGGATATATATAAACAGGGAGCTTACAGCGATACATGAAGAAGTGTTCGGGAATCTTGAAAGCACCCATGGACATCTGTTGAGAACGAACCGGAGCATCCAGGCGGAAGGAACTTATGGGATCATAAAGTGGGACAGGTCCTACAGGAGGGTGTACCGGCGAGGCTTAAAGAACGTAATTTTGGAGTTTACGCTGATAAGCTGCGGATTCAATCTTTATAAGTATCATAACCGGAAGAAACGACAGGAAAACGCGGCGTAAACAAAGAGACGAATACAAACAGAGACGGCCATGAAAAGCATGGTCCTGGTTTTGGACTTTGAAAACGTCAGAAAATGGGGTCGTTAGAGATAAAAACAGCTCTTCCATCGAAATTGATGGAAGAGCCATAATTGAGGCTAGTTATTTTACAGCCCCTTTTTTACTGACCGGATGATTAGAACAGCATTATTATTATTCGGTACGGATTCGTTCTGTGGTATGATACAAAGTGATGGAGGAGGCTCCATCGATTCATTTGATTAAAGAGGAGAAAACTTGATGAAGAAAGCGGCAATCATTCTTATCGCACTTATGCTCGCAGTATCCTTCGCGGCCTGCGGAGGAAAGGACGAAGGCACCAAGCCCGACGGCGGTTCCGGAAACACCGCCCTGGGAGGATGGACAGTCTCAGATTTCGAAGGAGTAACACTGCCTGAAGCAGCCCAGAACGCCTACGACAAGGCCCTGGAAGGATACACCGGAATGGGATACGTTCCCTACGCGCTGCTGGGGACCCAGGTGGTCAGCGGCACCAATTACATGATCCTGGCAAAGGGAACCACCGTGACCGCGGAACCCGTCAGCGCTCTGTACGTGCTGGTGATCTATGAGGATCTGGAGGGCAGCTGCACGGTGGCTTCAGTCAGCGATTTCGATCTCGGAGCCATCGAGGAGAGCGACTCCGAAGGCACACCTTACGGACTCGCCGGCGGATGGGCCATGAACACCGAAGTCACCGCAGCAGGATTCGATCCCGCCATTCTCAATGCCATCGACGGCGCTTCCGAAGCCATCGACGGATACTACTTTACTCCCCTGGTTCTGCTGGGAGAGAAGGTCGTTAACGGCACCGAATACGCCGTACTGGGAATCCAGTTTGACGGAACCGAGTACAAGCCCGATCAGTACTGCGTATTGTTCCCGGTGATCGCTTCCGACGGAACCGCCAGCGTAGAGAAGATAGCTCTCCTGGATCTCGGCAGCTTCAACGAATAGACAAAAGCATCGCTGTAAGGAAAAGGGAGCGCATGCTCCTTTTTCTTTTTCGGGGCTCTCCCCTCTTTTTTCGTATTGCCGCCATATCCTTGAAAAAAACCGCCGTGTTTTGTTATAATGTGTAGAACAGGGAGGGTATCGTGGATATCGTTAAAGAGATAGAAGAACGGACAGCTTATATCAGAAGGATGCTGGAAAAGACCGGCGCGAAGGGTCTGGTATTCGGCAATTCGGGCGGAAAGGATTCCGCCCTGGTGGGGATACTGTGCAGAAGAGCCTGTGAGAACACCACCGGGATCATGATGCCCTGTGAATCGAAGCGCAATTATTCCGAGGATCTCGCAGACGCCGGGGACCTGGCGGAGAAGTTCGGGATAAACACCGTCACCGTGGACATCACCGATGTCAAAAGAGCGATGATCTCGGCCTTCGGGGATGCGGGCATAACCCTGGGTGCCGACGCATCGTCCAACATCAACCCCAGGCTGAGGATGAGCGTGCTGTATGCCTATGCCAGGGAAAACGGCTGCCTGGTGGCGGGCACGGGAAACGCCTGCGAAAGGTTCGTCGGATACTTCACCAAATGGGGCGACGGCGCCTGCGACTTCAATCCCATCGGGGACCTGAGCGTGTCGGAGATCTACGAGCTCCTCGAATATCTCGGAGCCCCTGAAAACATCATAAAAAAAGCTCCCTCCGCTGCCCTTATCGAGGGACAGACCGATGAAGGCGACATGGGAGTGACCTACGACGAGATAACGGCATACATGCAAAACGGAGCCGGAGCGGTGAGCGGGAACGCGGCACGGATCATCGGCAGGATGCATTCCGCAGCCTCCCACAAGCTTTCCATGCCCCCGGTATATCCCCAGGAGAAATGACATCATGACAATCAAGTACATACTGGTCCTTATAGCGGAATACCTGATCGGATGCCTCAACGGCGCACTGCTGTACTCCTATGTGTTCAGGCATCAGGATATCAGGCAGTACGGAAGCGGCAATGCCGGCAGCACCAATGTACTGAGGGTCTACGGCGTCGTGCCCGCCCTGTGCGTTTTCGCCTTCGACGCCCTCAAGGGAGTCCTGGGAATGATGCTGTGCTACCGCGTGTGCGGCAGGGGCGACCTTATCGTCACCCTGTGCGCCCTGGCGATAGTATGCGGCCACAACTGGCCGATCTTCACGAATTACAAGGGAGGAAAGGGCATCGCCACCACCTTCGGCATCGCCCTTACCATGAATCCCTGGATAGCGGTGCCGGCCTTTACCATGGCCATGCTGATCCTGGCGATAACCCGCATAATGGCCCTGGGCACCGTGACCGCCGTGCTGGCGGGCGCCGTGGCGGTATGGGTGATACCGAACCAGCCCCTGTATGCCCGCATCACGATCCCCCTCCTCTTTCTCATGACCGCCTGGCAGCACCGCGGCAACATAGCCAGGATACTAAAGGGTGAGGAGAACAAGTTCGAATTCGGTAAGAAGGAATGATTTATGCCGGACAGTTTTTTCGATCTTAACAGAGAGGACGCCCTCTCCGCCTCCGCGCCCCTGGCCGAAAGGATGAGGCCCGAGAGCCTGTCCGAATTCGTGGGCCAGGAGCACATAATAGCGAAGGGAAAGATGCTCTACCGCCTAATCGAGGCGGACAAGCTCAGTTCCATCATACTGTACGGTCCCCCGGGCAGCGGAAAGACCACCCTGGCCAGGATAGTGGCCAATACGACGAAAAGCGACTTCATTCAGATAAACGCGGTGACCAGCGGGGTCTCCGACATCAAGGAGATCATCAAAAAGGCCGAAAACAACCTGGGGATGTACTCCAGGCGTACCATCGTATTCATCGACGAGATCCACCGCTTCAACAAGGCCCAGCAGGACGCCCTGCTGCCCAGCGTGGAGAACGGCACCATAATCATGATCGGCGCCACCACGGAGAACCCCTATTTCGAGATTAATCCCGCCCTCATTTCCCGCTCCACCCTGTTCGAGCTCAAAAGGCTCAACGCCCAGGACATCAGAAAGATCATCACCAACACCCTCAAAGATCCCGACAAGGGCCTGGGAAAGTTCAGGATCGAGATCTCGGAGGAGGCCCTGAACCACTGGGCCAACGTGGCCAACGGGGATTCCCGCACCGCCATCAACGCCCTGGAACTGGCATTTCTGACCACCCCTCCCGAAGGGGACGGGGTGATCCGCATAGACCTGGCCACGGCCGAGGAATGCATCCAGAAGAGGAGCATCAGCTACGACAAGTCCGACAGCGGACACTACGACACCATCAGCGCCTTCATCAAGAGCATGAGGGGATCGGATCCCAACGCGGCGCTGTATTACATGGCAAAGATGCTGTACTGCGGGGAGGATCCCAAGTTCATAGCCAGAAGGATGGTGATCTTCGCATCGGAGGACATCTCCAACGCGGATCCCCACGCCCTGCAGGTGGCTCTGGACGTTTTCAGGGCCGTGGAGGTGATAGGGCTTCCCGAATGCAGGATAAACCTGGCCCAGGGAGCAACCTACCTCTCCTGCGCTCCCAAGAGCAACGCGTCCTACGTGGCCCTCTCCAGGGCAATGAACGACATCAAGAAATATCCCACCGCGGACATTCCCCTGCACCTGAGAAACGCGGTGTACGAAGGACAGCGTTCCGACGGAGTGGGAGTGGGATACAAGTATCCCCATGATTTCCCGGGACATTACGTGGCACAGCAGTACATGCCCGCGGGATTCGAGGGCAGGAATTATTACGAGCCCACGGAGCAGGGATACGAAAAGACTCTCAAAGAGTATTTGGAAATGATAAAAAACGAGTATAATAAATAGGTGATTATCAAAGGAGAAAAGTGAATTATGTCAGGACATTCCAAATGGGCGACCATCAAAAGAAAGAAGGGGGCTGCCGACGAAAAGAAGGGAGCCATCTATACAAAGCTTGCGAAGTACATACAGATAGCGGCAAAGGACGGAGCTGATCCGGACAACAATTCCAAGCTGAAGGAAGCCATCCAGAGAGCCAAGGCCCAGAACATGCCCAACGACAGCATCGATAGAGCCATCAAGAAGGGCAGCGGAGAAGCGGGCGGAGGAAACTGGGAAGACGTGACCTATGAGGGCTACGGCATCGGAGGCATCGCAGTCATCGTGGAAGCTCTCACGGACAACAAGAACCGCACCGCAGGAGACGTCAGGCATTACTTCGACAAGTTCGGAGGCAACCTGGGACAGAACGGCTGCGTGTCGTACATGTTTGACAAGAAGGGCGTCATAGTCATCGACGCCGAGGAGACCGATTTCAGCGAGGACGAGATCATGGAGATGGCCCTGGACGCGGGAGCCGACGACATGGTGACCAACGACGGCACCTATGAGATCACCACAGATCCTGCTTCCTTTATCGAAGTCACCGAGGCTCTTCAGGCAAAGGGGCTGGAGTTCCTCAACGCGGAAGTCGCGATGGTGCCCCAGAACTATACGAAGCTCGAGGATCCCGATGCCATCGTCAAGTTCAACAAGATGCTGGATATGTTCGAGGAGAACGACGACGTTCAGAACGTGTGGCACAACGCGGACATAGACGAGGAATGATCTGACTGAGAACACCAGGCCTTCCGGTTACGGCAGTGACCGGAAGGCTTTTTCTGTCTGCTGCACTGCCAAAGAAAGATTCGTGGACCGGATTTCTCCGCAATAGTGTATAATTATACTGAAAAGTTCCCCGCGGGGAACAGAAACCAACTCCGGAGGACATATGGACACTCTGAATATCTACGAACAGTACTTCGAAGCGGATCTGTGCTGGAACCGTGTGCAGCGCCGCGCCGTCAAAGTCATGCTGATCTGCGAGAGCGGGCAGGGAAATGTAAGATACGATGCGGCGGCGTCTTTCTTCCCCCACGAGGACGAGGAGGATTTCGCGGTGAGCTGTGACGCGTACTTTTCCAAAACGCTCTGCGAATGCCCGGGCAGACGCTCCAAAGCAAGGGAAGCGGCCCTTCTGGGATCGCTGCGGGAGGAGGTAGACCGCATTGCGGCGGGAAACGGAGCTCAGGTATTCTGGGAGAAACCCCTCGGAGAAGCAAGACTGAGCTGAGGCGACCCTCTGCATTCAGGCGCGCGGCGCCCGTGTCAGTGCCCTATCTGATCCCGTCACGCCCGGGACTGAGATACAGACAGGAAAAAACAGGAAGGAGAAAAAAGATGCCCTATATCGCGATCAAGGCCTATCCCAAAGACGACGAGACGAAGAAGAAGCTGGCGGAGAAGATCTGCCAGGCGGTCGTGGAGACAGTCGGCTGCCCGGTGAAGGCGGTAAGTGTCTCCTTCGAGGAATTCGCTCCCGAAGAATGGGACGAGAAAGTCCGCAAAAGCGTCATGGAGCCCCTGATGGACAAGATGCTCATCGTGTCCGGGGAAAAACAGTACTGATCCTGCGGATCGCAGGAAAGATTCCGGAAGAAAACGGCCGTACCGTGCTCAGCGCACGGCACAGCCGTTTTTGTTTATTGGATCATTTCCTGGATCCGGGCCGGTTCAGACCACGAATCCGTACAGCACCACACCCATCACAGCGGATATCATTATCAGCACTATCGGGTGGATATTCTTGAGCTTCCTGCTGATGAGAAAGATCACCGCGGTGATCGCCACAGCCCAGATATTGATGTTTGCGGCGCCGTTCTCGTAGACGATGACCGTCTTCGTGATGATGTTCAGGGCAGCGTATGAGATGAGGCCCAATACCACCGGTCTGAGATAGCGGAACACATTGGTGACGTAGGGGTTGTCCGCGAAGCCCTGGAAGAATCTTGCCACGATAAGGATTATCACGAAGGAGGGGACCACCATTCCCGCCACCGCGCAGATGCAGCCCGGTATGCCCGCCATTTTGTTGCCCACGAAGGTGGCCATATTAATGGCAAAGGGGCCGGGGGTGCTTTCGCTCACGGCGATGAAGTCTATGACCGTCGCTTCGTCCACCCATCCCCTGGCGGTGATCTCCTGCTGAAGCAGGGGGATCATGGCGTAGCCTCCGCCGAAGGTGAAGAGCCCTATGGTAAAGAATACGTAAAACAGTTCAAGCAGGATCATCGGCTTTGCCTCCGTTGATGAAGTCTATGTGCGCAAGCTCGGTGATGATGCCGGCGGCTATGGCTCCCATGATCACGAAGATCCCCTTGACATTGAGGAAAGCCAGCAGCAGGAACGCCGCGGCGGCCACCAGAGCGGCGTTGAACTTGCCTCTGAACTGTTTTGAGAGCTTTATTATGTTGTTGATCAGCAGCACGCATACCGCTGACTTGATGCCCATGAAGGCGTAGCCCACCCATACGTTTGAGCGGAAGGCCGTATAGATGCCGGAAAGGATGAGTATGATGATAACGGAAGGCAGCACCACCCCGAGGGTGGCCAGTACGCTTCCCCATACCCCGGCGGTATGGTATCCCACGAAGGTGGCCATGTTGATGGCTATGGGGCCGGGGGTGCTCTCGCTGATGGCGATGACGTCCATCATGCGTTCCTCGTCTATCCAGCCCTTCGACTCCACCACTTCCCTTTCGATCAGCGGGATCATGGCATAGCCTCCGCCGAAGGTGAACAGTCCTATTTTGAAAAAGACAAAGAGCAACTGTTTTGCCAGCTGCTTCTTTTCGTCGTTCATATATTATCTCCTAGTTGAATGATACTGAGGAGAACAGCTCCTCGGATTCCTCGGCCAGTTCCTCGTAAAGATCGGTATCTATCTCGTCGTCGGACTCCTTCAGCCTTGTGCTTAAGGCATCCGCCGCCATGAACAGCTCGGGATAGGCCAGAGCGTCGTCCATGATGCCGGAGATCTTTCCGCTCTGTCTGAGTCCGAACACATCGCCGGCTCCCCTGAGCTCCATATCCCTGGTGGCTATCTCGAAGCCGTCGTTCGTGGACTTCAGTACGGACAGCCTGGAGATGGCCTCAGCGCTGGTGCTGTCTGTCTGCAGGAAGCAGTAGGACTGGATGTTGCTCCTCCCCACTCTTCCCCTGAGCTGGTGAAGCTGTGCCAGGCCGAAGCGCTCGGCGCCGCGGATCCACATTATGACCGCTCTGGGAACGTCCACACCCACTTCCACGATGGAAGTGGCCACCAGGACGTTGACGTCTCCGGAGGAGAATTCCTCCATGACCTTTGCCCTCTCGTCCTCCTTCATGGCTCCCGTCACGAAGGCCACCTTATGGGGTGAGAGGGCCTGCTTGGCCTCTGTGTATACCCGGCTGACGTTCTCCATGTCAAGAGAGTCGATGGCGGGGCATACGATATAGGACTTGAGTCCCTTCTCCGCGCATTTCTTGATGTAACCGTAGGCGCGGTCCGTCTGGGATGAGTTGATCAGGAATGTCTGGATCTCCTTTCTTCCCTCGGGCATCTCGTCGATGACCGAGATATCGAGATCCTTGTACATGCACAGCGCCAGGGTCCTGGGAATGGGCGTCGCGCTCATCACCAGGGTATGGGGTGCGGTGCCCTTCTCTTCCAGAGCAGCCCTCTGGGCAACTCCGAAGCGGTGCTGTTCGTCGATGGTTATGAACCCGAGATCACCGTACTCCACATCCTTTGAGAAGAGGGCGTGGGTACCGAATACGACCTTGACGTAGCCCGCCGCGATGGCCTTGAGCATCTTTTCCCTGATATCCTTCTTCATGCCGGAATAGAGGATGCCGCATTTGCAGCCCTTCTTTTCGAAATAGGGGGCATATTTCTTGTAATGCTGCTTTGCCAGTATCTCGGTGGGGGCGCATATGGCGGCCTGCTTCCCGTTGGAAGCGGCCACGTAGGCTGCCATGACGGCGATCATGGTCTTGCCGCTGCCCACGTCTCCCTGCAGCAGGCGGTTCATCTGTCTGCCGGAAGCCATGTCCCTGAGGACCTCCTTGAGACATCTGAGCTGGGCGGAGGTGAGCTTGAATTCCAGCATATCGGAGAATTCCGCCACCTTCTTGATGTCCATGGCGCAGGCTTCCCTGCGGATGCCTCCCCTGGCGGAATTCAGGTAGATATAGAACTCCATGAAGTCCCGGAGCTTGAAGTATCTCATGCCCCTGTAGGCGTCGTTCATGGTGGTGGGATGATGTATCAGTTCGAGGCTGTCCGCCTTGGAATACATGGCCATCTCGCTGGCCATCCACAGGGGCAGCTCCTCGTATATCTCCGCCTTTTCCAGGGCGTCGGATATGAATGAAGCGAATTCCTTCTGTCTGAGCCCGCTCTTCACCGGCAGGGAGTATACGGGATAGATGCCTTCGTTAAGATAGCAGCTGGTGCCTTCCCTTTCCAGCTGGGGCGATACCAGCTCGAGTCTGTCCTTGTTTTTATAAAACTTTCCGTACAGGCGGTAAACCTCGTCGGTCTTGAGGCTGGAAGCTATGTAGGGCTGGTTGTAGAGAACCACGTCGAACTGATCCGTGCCGTCCGTGAACGTGAGCACCGACTTGGAGAACCCCTTTCTGGCGTATCCGCCGGAGGCTATGCCGGTGTACATGGCTCTGAGGATCGCATACTCCCCTTCCGCCGCCTCGGAATAGCTCTTGAAGTTGCCCCTGTCACGGTATTCCGCCGGGAAATACTTCAGAAGATCGTTCACGGTCTCTATCCCCATGCTCCTGAGGGCTTCGGCCTTTTTCGCGCCGACACCTTTGATCAGGGATATGTCGCTTTCTTCGCTAATAAACATTTCTTACTCCGCGCTGATTATATAGTAGTACAAAGGCTGTCCGCCGCTGAAGATCTCCACATCCAGATCGGGATACTTCTTCTTCAGCTTGTTTTCCATGACAGCAGCGTCGGTCTCGGTGACGTCGCAGCCGTAGTAAAGGGAGAGGATGGACGTCTCTTCGTCCACCAGCTGCTCCGCGATGTCCATCACGGCCGTGAAGGCATTGTTCTCGCAGGCCACTATGTCGCTTCCGACGATACCTATGATATCGCCTTCCTTGATGGTGCTTCCGCCCACGCTGGTATCCCTGACCGCGAAGGTCACCTGTCCGACCTTGACAGTGGCCATGTTCTCGCTCATGGCGGCAACATTGTCCTCCAGGGACATCTCGGGATCGAAGCCCAGCATGGCGCTGATGGCCTGGGGTATGTTCCTGGACTCCACCACCGCCACGTTCTTCCTGCTTATGTCGCAGGTCTGCTTGGCGGCAAGGATGATGTTCTTGTTGTTGGGCAGAATGATGTAGTTGTCCGCGTCGGTGTTGTCGATGATCTCCATGAAGTCCTGGGTGGAGGGGTTCATGGTCTGTCCGCCCTCCACGATGTACGTGACTCCGAGGTCCTTCATGATGCTGGAGAGGCCCTTGCCGGAGGATACGCTAATGATAACGTAATCGGTATGCTCCCTGCTGTATTCGATCTTCGGCTCGTCGGTCTCAGGCAGCAGAGCGTCGTCCAGGTCGGTGCTGTCGATGATCTCGATGTGCCTGACGGTCCCGAAGGCGGTGGCTGTCTTCAGCACGTTCCAGGGCTCGTTGGAAAGGATGTGCACCTTGATGGAGCTCCCCTTCTCCATTACGTTGGGATCCGCGCAGCCCTTTATCTTCATCAGCTTGTCGATGACGGTCTTCTGGTATGATTTGGATCCGTCGGTCACGATGGTGAATTCCAGAGTATAGTCGAATTCCCCGTCCAGATCGATCTGGTCGTGATCCATGGCGGTGCTTCCGTCGGAGATCCCCACGGTCTTGCCCTTCATGGAGGCCAGGATGCCTTCCATGATGAAGATGAGTCCGCATCCGCCGGAATCAACCACGCCGGCTTCCTTCAGCACTGGAAGCATCTCGGGGGTCTTGGAGAGGATCACCCTTCCGGCTTCCAGTACCTCGGAGAAGAATTCCACGGGATTCTCGTACTCGGTGTAGTGGGCCATGGCGAATTCGCTCATGCCCCTGGCCACGGTGAGGATGGTTCCCTCGGTGGGCTTCATGACCGCCTTGTAGGCCATCTGGGTGGCGGCGTTCAGCGCGTTGGCGCAGAGTTCTATATCCAGCTTGTCATGACCCATGCAGGTCTTGGAAAAGCCTCTGAGGAGCTGGGAAAGGATGACTCCCGAATTTCCCCTGGCACCCATCAGGGCTCCGTTGGCCGCAGCGGAGATAAGTCCGTCGGGGCTTTTGGCGTTGGACTCGGTGACCGCCTTCACGGCGTACTGCATCGTAAGGGACATGTTCGTTCCGGTATCTCCGTCGGGCACCGGGAACACGTTCAGATTGTTGACATATTCTTTATTGTTCTCAAGATTGGCATATCCGCTGAGCACGGCAGCCTTCAGTTCGTCTGTATCCATTGCTTTCACCCGAAGACCCTCCTTACATCACGCGTACGCTGGTCACGTTGACGGTGACCTTCTTGACCTTTACACCGGTCTGCTTCTCCACGTTGTATTTGATGGCATCGGACAGATTCTCGCAGACGGTCTCCATCTTCATGCCGTATTCCAGTATAACGAATACCTCTATATGGATCTTCTTGTCGCTGCCGGCGCTGACTCTCACGCCCTTGCTCCATTCCTCGTTGGTAAGAAGGTACACGATACTGTCCGCTCCGGGTATGTTGGCGATGCCCACCACTCCGAAGCATTCCATCGCGGCAGTGCATACGACCTGCTTGATGGTGCTGACGGTGATCTTGCTGTTCTTTCTCTCTTCAGAAACCATATATTATGTCCTCCGTATAAAGATTGCTCTGTTGGCGGTACGTGCCTTTTCAGACACATACCTTCGTATGATTATACCACAGAGGGTCCCTCTAGCATAAAAATTCGGCGATTTTCAGCCTTTGAAGGCCTTTTTGATCCTTTCGCAGGCCTCGGCGAGAACGCTTCTCGGGCAGGCGATGTTTATCCTGACGAAGCCTTCGGCGTTGTCCACGAAGCTTCCTCCCGCTTCGATGAGGACTCCGGCTGCTGCCAGGGTGTCCTCCAGGCCGCTGTCGTCCAGTCCCAAAGAGCGCATGTCCACCCAGGCCAGGTACGTGGCGCCGGGTATTTTGTAGCAGGCTTCGGGGAATTCCCTGCCGAGGAAGCTTCGCAGGTACTCGAAGTTGCCGTCGAGGTAAGCCCTCATCTCATCCACCCAGGCGGCTCCGCTGTCGTAGGCCGCCGTGGTGGCCGCCAGGGACAGGGGGCTCAGGGACGCGCTGCACGCGCGCCTGAGCTGATCCCGGATCTCGGGATCCCTCACGATGATGTTGGACATGCCGTTTCCCGCCATGTTGAAGGTCTTGCTGGGAGCGGTGCATACCGTGACGGAGGGATCGTCGGAGGCGACATCCAGCATGGACACCACGTCGATTCCGGTACGGGTGATGTCCGAGTGGATCTCGTCTGAGATGATCCTCACCCCGTTGTCAGCGCATATGCGCCGCATCCTCTCCAGTTCCTGTCTGCTCCATACCCTTCCGGTGGGATTGTGGGGATTGCACAGGATCAGCAGTGTGCTCGAAGGCATCTTTGCCTTCTCCTCCAGGTCATCCCAGTCGATCTCGAAACAACCGTCCCTGTATATCATCCTGTTATAGAGGGGAACCCGGCCTTCGGCCCCCTTCGCGGCCCGGTCGAAGGGGCCGTAGGAGGGCGTCATTATGATGATCCCGTCCCCCTCCTTCGTCAGGATCTTCACCAGGTGGTTGATGGCGGAGACGACTCCGTTGGTTATGACCACGTCTTCTCTTTTTATCTCTATGCCGTAGCGGGTCGAATACCACTTGCCCAGGGCATCGTAGTAGCGCCCGTCCGCCGACGAGTAACCGAAGATACCGGCATTCACCCTCTGATGGAGGGCTGTAAGGATCTCGGGGGCGCACCGGAAATCCATATCCGCTATCCACATGGGGATCGCGTCCTCCGAGGCGTTCGGGTTTATCTTCTTCAGATCCCCGAATTTTATCGAACATGTACCGTCTCTCGGAACTATCTCATCAAAATCGTACATGGTATCATCCTCCTTTATACAGGTATTTTACTACAAAAGCCGCCCGTTGCGAAACCGAAGGGGCATGCCCGCGGGAGCGGGGCTCTTCCGGGCAGCAAAAAGTCCTCCTTCAGCCATGAGGAGGACTTAACTCTGCGGGGACCGGGCGTCACCCGGACGCAATAAAACACACTCTCCTTTCGGACAGTGTGCCTGATCTTTATTCAGATTATCTTCGCTTTCAGCTTATCTTTCGACCTTGCCGGAACGAAGGCATCTTGAGCAGACATTCACAGTCTTGGTAGCGCCGTTCTCTACGATCTTCACTCTTCTGAGGTTGGGCTTCCAGTTCCTCTTCGTGTGGATATTAGAATGGCTGACGGTATTACCCGAGATAGCGCCCTTTTCACAGATATAGCACTTCGACATTTTTTATCACTCCAGTTCCATAATAAATTGACATCTCAAAACAGACCGTTTGAGATTATAGCATACATAAAAAGGCTTTGCAATCATAAAATGTAAAAATAAAACAATTATTTGGGCCTCAAGGGTATGCTATAATCAAATTGACAAAAACAATGTCCTGTATCCGTCATCATGCGGAACGGGAACGGAGGTAAAAATGAAAAAAATGAAAACCGCCACGCTGACCCAGCTGGCAATCCTCGTCGCCGTGATCATCCTCATGGCGTTCACACCCCTCGGCTACATCCGTACCCTCGGCCTTGAGATCACATTCGTGATGATCC
>JAGACT010000057.1 GCA_017613995.1 Eubacteriaceae bacterium | reverse complement strand
GTTTACTTTCAGTTTTCATCGATGTTTTTCTCGCTTTCCTCATACAGTTCGCCTTCGTTGGCTTCCTCGAGCTCGATCTCGGCCTTCTCACCGCTTACGGGTTCGCCGAAGCGCACGTACATCACTGCCTGGGGCATGTTTACGCTGACCAGAGCCGAACAGCCGAAATCGTCGGCTACAGACGTTATCATTTCACAGAATGATCGGAGCACTTCCCTGGTGAAGTAGCTTCCCCTCCACTGGAAGAGATGATCCTTTTTCTTTTTGGCGGCCTTCTCCAGAGAGCTTCTCAGGGTGGACTCCTTGGTCACGGCGATCCTGTTTTGGCTGTAGTAGGTCAGCTCGTTCCTGTCGCACACGGGCAGCCCGTAAATGCTCTTCTCATGGTCCCGGTAAAGGTCGCTGTCGGGGATGTTGTAGTAATCATATCTTTTGATCCCCACTTTCGAAAGGGACGCGTCGAAGGTCACGTCCAGATGGGCGTAGCCCTTCTCCAGGCCTATGACGTTCCAGGTATGGCGGTACTTTATCCCCTTTTCGGGATTGTTTTCACTCAGCGCGGTGATGCACCATATCCCCAGTTCGTCGCACATGAGCTTCACTGTCTTTGCGATCCCCTCGCATACACCTATGCCGTGGAAAAGAGGGCCTATTATCTCGTGGGAGTATGCCTTCTTGAGCTTGTCGTAGGTCACCATATCGCAGATGAGGTCGTGTACGTACTTTTCCTTGCCGGCATCGTCGAGCCCCTCCGCGGGACGGATCAGCTTTCTGAGACGGGAAGACAGGGCCTTTCTGTGCTCCGCTATCTCCTTCTTTTTGAAGAGGTAGACGGGTTCCATGATCACGCTTTCCGAATTGTCATAGTACTTCAGGGAGAAACCGTTGGTATAGAAGATCCATGGATCTTCCAGCCTCACGAGGAAGTATATCTCGCTGAGTTCATTGAAAGGAAGACGGATGGTCTGAAAGCTTCCCGACAGCTCCGTGAGATTCTTATGTATGTCATGGTAAACCTGTTTCCTGGTCCTGTCCAGCCTGTCGTAGTAATACGTCTTTGCCTGCAATGGTGATCCTCCTGTTGCATCGGGATGCGACTGGTTATATTATATTTGCAGGAAAGGGTTTTACGGAGAAAAAATGATAACAAACCTCGTTTTCAGTTCGGAAGATTTCAGAAAAATGGACGAAGGATGCGGCATCGACGCCGGCATCCTTATGGAAAACGCCGCGAAGGCGGTATTCGAAAGGATCCGTTCGGAGGAGCTGGCTCCTCCCTATGTCATAGCCTGCGGCAAGGGCAACAACGGCGGGGACGGCTGGTGCCTCGCATGCCTGATGCACCAAAGCGGCCTCGACGTAACCGTTCTTAAGGTACAGGAGCCCCAAAGCCCCCTGACGGTGTACTGGGCAGAAGAGTATACTTCCATGGGAGGAGCCGTTTCCGACGGCATCGGTATCCTCGCCGACGCTGCTTCGGTAATAGACTGCGTCTTCGGCTTTTCATTCAGGGGAAGCCTCAGGGAGGATATGGTCCCGATGATCGAAGCCATCAACGCCTGCGGCGCTCAAGTGCTGTCGGTGGACGTACCCAGCGGAATGGACTGCGACATGCCGGAGACGTCCGGGCTCTGCGTCAGAGCCGACTGCACCGCTACCTTCACCGGACTCAAAAGGGCCCAGGCCATCTCCCCATACAGGGAGATGTGCGGGAAGATATTCATAGAGGACATCGGCATCCCGAAGGAGATCATAGAAAGCTTCGAACCCCTGGGGCTGTGAGCCCATGGATCCCGGTTGCAAAAAATCTCCGGCGGGTCTTCCGCCGGAGATGATATTTTTTTTGCCGGTTCAAGCGATGACGATCTTATGATTGAGAAGCTCGATCTCCTGGATATGGCCCGTGATGGTCTTCTGTTCTCCGAGGATGTCCTCGATGAAAACGGAATCGGGACCGGGCTGGATGAAGATCACGTTCTCCATAAGTTTTTCAAGGTTATCGCCCTTTTTAAGATATGCCGTTGATTCACACATGGTGCTTGTTTCTCCTTTGCTGTGTTTGTCGGGAACATGTCCCTTCGGCTACATTGTAACACACGAAGGTGCTATTCGTAAATTTTTCTGTTCAAAAAACGGCGGGCGTTCTTTCTGAGGGTCCCCGCACCCCTCCAGGCCAGGGCGCTCCCGCCGTAAAGCCTCCTGAAGGTCTCCCCGTCCATTTCTGCCACCGTCTGAGGATCGGGGTATCTCAGATCCTCCGGGAAGAAGAATTCGGCATGCAGGTCAGAGGGCACGTCCGAGTTGAAAGAGCATACGTTCTGGCAGATGTCGCATCCGTAGATGTAGTCCGTCTCGCCGTATTCCTTTCCCTTCTGGCTCAGGTATGATACGCAGTTTTCCCAGTCCACCCATCTTCGTTTCCCCAGAGCTCCCCGGGGACAGGCTCTGATGCACCTGTCGCAGTCCCCGCAGAGGCAATCCATCGGAGATGCGTCCGGTTCCAGCGGTACGTTTGTAAGGATATGCCCCAGGAACACGAAGCTTCCGTACTCCTGCGAGATGATAAAGCCGTTCTTTCCGTAGAACCCCAGTCCCGCCGCGTAGGCCAGGGCGCGGTCGGAAAGCTTTCCCGTATCCACGAAGACCTTCCATGCGCATGGGACGCTTTTGGTGAACTCCTCCATCAGAGCACAGGCTTTTCTTTTGAGAACCTCATGATAATCCTCGCCCCAGGAGGAACGGGAGATCCTTACGGTTCCGGGCTTTTTCTCCCCCGTATCCGAAGACGCGTAGCTGAGGCCGAATGAGATGATACCCTGAGCTTCCTCCCATTCGCCGGAGATATCGAACCTGTCGGTGATGTCTCCCTTCGAGAAAGCCAGGGGGGCGCTGCCGTGGGAAGCGCATACCGTTTCCCCGAAGGAGGAAAAGAAGTTTACGTCCGCGATCCCGATCAGATCGATGCCGCAGCGGGAGGCCAGGTCCCTCAGCAGATCCTCAGTGCCGGTTTTTTTCAGCTCTGATCTCATCCGCGGCCTTTTTCACCCTTTCTCTCAGATCATCGAGGTCCGAGTCGTTGTAGACCACTATGTCCGCCAGGGGTATCTTGTCCTCCAGCCTCATCTGGGCACGGATCCTCT
>JAGACT010000056.1 GCA_017613995.1 Eubacteriaceae bacterium | reverse complement strand
CCTTACCGTCATCCCGGGCTCCGCTCCCGGAGCCGTGCCGTATTCCTGTGTGTAAATATTCTCACTCATCTGTTCCGCCTTCCTTTCCGTCGGGAATGTATCTTAAAATATCTCCGGGCTGGCATTCCAGGGAGCAGCATATGGCCTCCAGGGTGGAAAACCTTATGGCCCGGGCCTTTCCGGTCTTGAGGATCGAGAGATTGGCGGGAGTTATCCCTATCTTCTCGGAGAGCTCCTGGGAGCTCATCTTCCTCACGGCAAGCATCACGTCAAGATTCACTTCTATCATGATCCCACCTCATATCGTCAGTTCGTTCTCGTCGCGGATGCGCTTGGCGTTGACGAAAACGTCCTTTATTACCCAGAGTATCACGGCGATGAAGAACGCCGCGGCGCTGATTATCCCCAGAGGGATGTAGCTTACGGCTCCGAAGAGCGTGACCGCTGATACCGCCAGGCACAGAGCCGACAGGATCTTCAGGTACGTGATGTTCTCCGATGTGAATATATCGTCCCTCCTTATGTTGACAAGGAGCCTGACCAGGCAGCAGAGGGCGCCGTAGGCCAGGGCGCAGCAGGGATACAGGCATCCCGTCAGGACCTTTCTGAGCCAGTCAAGGTAGCCGGAATCCGCCGCCGCGGGACGGTAGTGGGCGTAATACGCGTCGAATATGGTGCCGAAGCGGACGAGAGTATAGGTGACCGCCGCGAAAATGACGGCGCAGAGGACGAGCGAGACGGTCACAGAGCCTTTTTTCTTTTCCATTGGGTTGGTTCCTCCGGTGTTTTCTTCTGTGCCATCATAGCATCGCAATTATCGTTTGTCAATAATTTGATTATTGTTTTTCGATAATTAATTGTTTTTTAACGATACCTGCGGCTTGTCTATTGAATAAAATGGGCTTTTGGGGTATGATAAAACAAATATTTGAACGGAGAGACCGAGATGGAATCAGGATATTTACTGAGGGTTTTCAGGGAATCCAGCGTTAAAAGGACTCTGAACGTCATAGAACGCTGCCACGAGAAGTCCGGAAAGAGCAGGGCGTTCATTTTCATCGACATGCTCAACTGCGCCGTCCGCTACGGAGCCGGATTCCATGATTACCTTATCTTCGCATACTGGGACATGAATCACGCCCAGAGAAGCACATACATAACCAGGATAAAGAACAAGAAGCTCAACATGATATGCAACAGCGAAGAGAACGAGCACATGATGAGCAACAAGGACGAGTTCTACCGCAACTTCACAAAGTACCTGGGAAGGGAATTCCTGGATCTGGAACAGTGCACCAAGGAGGAGTTCGCCGCCTTCGCCTCCCGCCACGACGTGTACTTCGCCAAGCCCCGGGACAACGAGAGCGGAAAGGGCATAGAGAGGCTCAAAAGGGAGGATTTCGAAAGCGTTGACGCGCTGTGGGACTACCTGCAGGCGGGAGATTTCCGCACCGTAGAGGAGGAGCTCCGGCAGCACGAGGACATGAACCGGCTCTATCCCCTGGCCATAAATTCCCTGAGGATAACCACCCTGGTGGACGATAAGGGCGTGGCCCACCTGCTGTACGCGGTGTGCAAGATGGGCAACGAGGGCAAGTTCGTGGACAACATGGAAAACAGCGGACTGTGCTGCCCCCTGGATCCCGAGACCGGGGAGATCGTGGGCGTGGCCCATACCTCCGCCCTGATAAACTACGACACCCACCCCTACACCGGCGTTAAGCTCCTGGGCTACAAGGTGCCCTACGTGAAGGAGGCCATAGACCTGTGCCTGGAGGCCGCCCTGGTGCTGCCGGACGTCCGCTACGTGGGCTGGGACTGCGCCATCACCCCCGACGGGCCGGCGATAATAGAGGGCAACACCTATCCCGGATACGATTTCTGGCAGCTGCCGGAACACACCCCGGACAAGATAGGGCTCATGCCGGTCATAAAGGAACTGGTGCCGGAAATGAGATAGCATTCATGCAAAATCAAATGGCTTCCCCGTCGGGGAAGCCATTCTTTTATTGTCGGTGATATTCTTCTCAGATCTTTTCGGTCAGTATGAAGGCGTCATGGCCGTTGAGGCTGACCTTCTCGCCGGAGTTGTCCGCCACGGTGAGCTCCTGGGTGAGGGTCTCGCGGCAGATATAGTCGCGGAAGGCCTCCACTGCCTCCAGCACGGTCCCGTCGCTGGAGATGGTGAGCCTTATGCGGTCGGCGACCTCATAGCCGCTGGCCTTTCTGAGCTGCTGCACCTTGGAGATGATCTCACGGGCGTAGCCTTCGTTGACCAGTTCCTTCGTGAGCTCCGTGTTGAGGATGATGAACAGGTTGTCCTGCATCTGTACGTCGAAGCCTTCCTTGGCGCTGATCCTGACGTCCAGCATGTCCCTGGTGAGGGTGAGCACCTCTCCGTCCGCCGTCACGTCCACGCTCCCCTTCTCGCCGAGCTCCTTCATGAACGCGGAGGCGTCAACGGAGGCGAGATAGGAGGCCAGTGCCTTGACCCTGGAGCCGAACTGCTTGCCGCAGACCTTGAAGTCGGGCTTAACGGTGAAGTCCATGTAGTCCGCCAGGTTCTGCTCGAAGCGGACTTCCTTGACGTTGAGCTCCTCTTTGATAAGGTCGGTGAGGTATCCGATGTCGTCCTTTAAAGCCGCGTCGGCCATGGCGTATGCCAGGGGCTGGCGCACCTTGATCTGGACCTCTTCCCTGGCGCCTCTTCCGAGGGACACCAGAGTCCTTACGGTGTTCATCCTGTAATTGAGCTTCTCGTTGATCAGGCTCCCGTCGTACGTCGGATAGTCCGTCAGGTGCACGCTCTCAGCTCCGGTGAGGTCGCGGTAGATCTCCTCGGTGACGTAGGGCGCGAAGGGGGCGGCCAGACGGCACACGCCCTCCAGGACCCTGAAGGTGGTCAGGAACACGGCCTTCTTGCTGTCGGAAAGCCCGCTTTCCCAGAAACGTCTCCTGTTGCGTCTGATGTACCAGTTGGAAAGGTCTTCGTTGACGAATTCCTGGATGGCCCTGACGGTCTTGGTGGTGTCGTATTCGTCCATGTACTGACGGCAGTTCTTCACCAGAAGGTTGTACTCGCTGATCAGCCAGTCGTCGATCTCCTCGGTGTAGGTGAAGCCCTCGGCATATGAGGCGGGATCGATCCCGTCGGTGTTCGCGTAAAGGGCGAAGAACGCGTAGACGTTTCTGAAGGTCGTGAAGAACTTGCTTATGACTTCCTTGAGGCCTTCCTCGTCGAAGCGGGTGGGGGTCCAGGCCGGCGACACGTAAAGCAGGTACCATCTGAGGGCATCCGCTCCGTAGCGGTCGAAGAGCTCGAAGGGATCCACCGTGTTGCCCCTGGATTTTGACATCTTCTGTCCCTTGGCGTCCAGTATCAGGTCGTTGACCAGCACGTTCCTATAGGGCGACACACCCTTGAGGAACGTGGAGATGCAGATGAGGGAATAGCCCCATCCCCTGGTCTGGTCGATGCCCTCGCAGATGAAGTCCGCTGGGAACTGATCGTTGAACTTGTCCTCGTTCTCGAAGGGATAGTGCCACTGGGCGAAGGGCATGGAGCCCGAATCGAACCAGCAGTCGATGACGTCCTTCACACGGGTCATGGTGCCGCCGCACTTCTCGCATCTGATATGGACTTCGTCCACGTAGGGGCGGTGCAGCTCGATGGACTCGTCGATGTCCTCGATGGCCAGCTCGGCCAGTTCCTTTCGGGAACCCACCGCGTGCACGTGGCCGCATTCGCACTTCCAGATGTTCAGGGGTGTGCCCCAGTAGCGGTTGCGGCTGATGGCCCAGTCCTTCACGTTCTCGAGCCAGTTGCCGAAACGCTTCTCGCCCACGAAATCCGGGAACCAGTTGACGGTCTTGTTGGCCGCCACCAGCTCGTCCTTGTACTTTGTGGTGGAGATGTACCAGCTGGGCTTGGCGTAGTACAGAAGGGGCGTCTTGCATCTCCAGTAGTGGGGATAGTTGTGCTCCATCCTCTGCTTGCGGTAGAGCTTGCCGGTCTCCTTCAGATAATCGATGATCTTCGGATCCGCGTCCATGACTCCCATGCCCGCCCAGGGAGTGGCGGTATATTTGCCCTGCTCGTCCACGGGGTTCATGACGGAAAGCCCGTAGGCGATCCCCACGTTGTAGTCGTCCTCACCGAAGGCGGGGGCGATATGGACGATGCCGGTGCCGTCGGAGGTGGATACGTAGTCGGCGCAGGTCACGAAGAAGGCCTTCTTGCCGTCGGAAGGCTCAACGAAAGGCAGGAGCTGTTCGTACTCGGTGTACTCCAGATCCTTCCCCTTCATCTCCTCCAGTATCTCCCAGTCCCCTTCCAGCACGCTGCCGCACAGGTCCTTTGCCATGATATAGACCATATCCTGGTTTTTCACCTTCACGTAGGTGACGTCGGGATTCACCGCCAGCGCCACGTTGGAGGCCAGGGTCCAGGGGGTGGTGGTCCAGGCCAGGAAGTACTCGTCGCGGTCCTTTATCCTGAAGCGCACGTAGACCGTGTCGGTCTTTATCATCTGATAGCCCTGGGCCACCTCGTGGGAGGCCAGGCCCGTGCCGCATCTGGGGCAGTACGGGAGGATCTTGTGGCCCTCGTACATGTAGCCCTTCTCATAGAACTGCTTGAGGATCCACCACTCGGTCTCGATGTAGTTGTTGTCCAATGTGATGTACGGGTCGTCCAGATCGATGAAGTATGCCATCCGTCTGGTCATCTCCCTCCAGAGAGCCTCATAGGAGAACACGGAGTCCTTGCACTGCTCGTTGAATTCCCTGATGCCGTACTTCTCTATGTCCTGCTTGCCGTTCATGCCGAGCTTCTTTTCGACTTCGATCTCCACCGGGAGCCCGTGGGTATCCCATCCGGCCTTGCGAAGGACCCTGCTGCCCAGCATCGTATGGTACTTGTTGACGCTGTCCTTGAGGGTGCGGGCGATCACGTGATGGATGCCCGGCTTGCCGTTGGCCGTGGGAGGTCCCTCGAAAAAGACAAAGTTGGGGCTGTCCTTTCTGTTTTCTATGGTGCGTCTGAGGATATCGATCTCTTCCCAGTACCCGGCGATCTCTTTCTCGGTTTCCGCAACGCTTTTCCTGCTGAGTTCCTTAAACATTTTCTCCTCCGTCAAAAAAATAAACATCCTGCAATCACAGGACGGAAATATCCGCGGTACCACCCGTTTTGGCATGCGGCGGCATGCCCTCTTTACTGCCTTAACGCGGCGTACGGGACGGCTTACTGCTGTTTCGGCCCTCCGGCTCCGAAGTGATTTTCCCGGGAGGCCCGTCATCCGTTCGCACCTTCCACGGACTCTCTTGGACTGCCTGCAGGGTACTCCTCTTCATCACAGCTATTGTTATGATATTGTACATTAAGGACCGCATAAAGTCAATGTATTTTGGGATTTCTGATTGTCTGCGGCACCATGTGATGATATACTTTAGTGTGGAATACGTTCCGATCAAGGAGACTGAAATGGAAAACGGTAAAAACAGAAAATTCGACTGGATATCCAATGCCCTTATGGGCGCGCTGATGGTGCTGACCGGCATTATGATAGTATTTTTCCCGAAGGCCGCGCTGAGCGTGATCCTTATCATGGCAGCCATCATCTTCTTCGTTCTGGGCTTTACTGATATGATAGCGGCGATACGCTACAGAAAAGACTCCAGCGGCTGGCAGACCACACTGTCCTCCGGCATAGTAACGCTGCTGGTGGGCGTCTTCATGGGATTCACCGTCTACATGCCCGTGGCGCCCATGACCACCGTTACGGTCCTGTGTGCCTGGGCGGTCATCAGATGCCTTCTGACCCTGGTGGGAGTCATCATGGGCAAGGTCAGGAGGAAGGGGACCATCATCTCCTCCTGCGTGCTGGGAGTCGCCGGCATCCTGATCTTCATCTTCAGGGACGTCATAGCCGCCTCCACCGCGATCATCGGCTACGGGCTGATGGGTGTGGGAGCCGTCCTGATGGTCATAGGCTTCTACAGAAGGGCCGCAGGAAACGAAAAGACGGAAGTGATAGTCCAGCAGCAGAGAGAAGAGAAGAAGCATGACCGGGAGGAAAAGCTCGTCAACTCCATCAACGAGAAGGCCCATCTGAGAGGGCTTGCCGAGGGATACGACAACATGCCCGAGGAGGATACGGCAGACAGGGAAGCGGAGAGCTCCGATCAGGAGAAGGACAGCAGTCTCAAAGACAAGATCATGGATGCCGTGGAGACCGAGATGGATATGGAAAACAGCGTCGGGATACAGTCCCTCGCACAGGAGACAGCCGATGAAGAGAGCGTCTCCGATGCGGACAGCGCTGAGAGCGAAGAGCTTTCCGAAAACGGGGCAGGCTCCCGGACATTCAGCGACAGGGTCATGAAGGCCGTGGAGACCGAGATGGTCATGGAAGAAAGCGTCAGGAAGGAAGCCATCGCAGAGGAAGGATCCGAAAGCCCGGAAAGCGAAGAGGGAGCATCCCCGGAGGCTGAGGTACCGGAAACCGATGCGGAACCTGCACCGGAGCAGGAAGCGCAGGAGGAAGAACAGCCGGAGGAAAAGAAGGGACTCAAAGCCTTCTTCAGCCGTTTCTGAACCGATAACTGGCTGCCGATGAGCGGCAGCCTTTTTTTTAAAAGCAGAGACTCCGATTATCAACATTACCCTGTTGATAATCGCGGCAAACGGCCCGGGAAACAAAAGGGCTTGAAAACGCTTTTTTTGATCCGGGCCCCATGGGAGCGCTTCAGTCGGACAGCGTTCGAAAAACAGCTCAAAAAACAGTTTATTACGCTGTTTTATTTCGAATACAGCGATTCAGCCGCCCAAAACGGCCACTTATCGACATCTTATCGACAAAATGTTCATAACTGGGGACATTTCCGGCCTTTAACAACGGGGAAAAAGGAATGCTCCTTATAAAAATAAGTCAGAAGGAAAATCCGCATGAAAAAGATAACAGCGGGGATAACAGCCCATGTGGACGCCGGAAAGACCACTCTGGCGGAAGCGATGCTGTACGCATCCGGGCAGATAAGAAAACAGGGACGGGTGGACCACCGGGACACCACCATGGACAGCCATCTGCTGGAAAAGCAGAGGGGCATCACCATCTTCGCCTCCGAGGCGGCGATACCCTGGGAGGACTGCATGATATACCTGCTGGACACTCCGGGCCACGTAGACTTCTCCAGTGAAACGGAGAGGATCATGGGGGTGCTGGACTGCGCCGTACTGGTGATCAGCGGGACGGACGGAGTGCAGGCCCACACAGTCACCCTGATGGACCTTCTGAGGCACTACCGGGTGCCCACATTCGTTTTCGTCACGAAGATGGACTATGCCCGCATGGAGAAGTCCGAGCTTCTTTCCGACATGAAAAGGAAGCTGGGGGAGGGCTTCGTGGATATCCTTTCCGAATCGGCCCAGGAGGAGGCCGCCATGCTGGACGAGGCTCTGTTGGACAGATACCTTGCCGGGGAGGTCCTGGGCGATGAGGATCTGACGGGCCTTATAGCATCTAACCTGCTGTTCCCCGTATACTTCGGCTCGGGCCTCAGGGACAGCGGCGTGAAGGAATTCCTCTCTTCCCTGTGCGCGCTGTGCCCCGTAAGGAAGCATCCCGAAGCCTTCGGAGCCAGAGTGTTCAAGATAAGCAGGGACAGCCAGGGGAACCGCCTTACCCACGTGAAGATCACGGGAGGCTCCGTTAAGGTCAAGGACAGCCTTATGACCGCAGAAGGCATAAACGAGAAGATAGATCAGATACGCTTCTACTTCGGTGAACGGTTCAATACCGCGCCAGAGGCCCTCGCCGGCGATGTGTGCGTGCTGACCGGTCTGGAGAGGACCTTCAGCGGACAGGGCCTGGGATGGGAGGAGGATGCTCCGGACGCGCTGATGGAGAGCGTCATGGAATACAGGCTGCGTCTGCCCGACGGGGAGGATCCCGTCAGGGCCTACCGCACCCTCAGCGTCCTCTCCGAGGAGGATCCCATGCTGAGGATCAGATACGACAGCTCCCTGGGAGAGATAAGGATAAGCATCATGGGGCAG
Organism: Eubacteriaceae bacterium; assembly: GCA_017613995.1. Taxonomy (GTDB): domain Bacteria; phylum Bacillota; class Clostridia; order Eubacteriales; family Anaerofustaceae; genus RUG14186. The sequence goes on along the minus strand of JAGACT010000056.1, from coordinate 92 downwards.
GTGCAGACGGAGATACTCACCTCCCTCATCAGCGAACGCTTCGGAATGGAGTGCACCTTCGACATGGGAAGGGTGCTGTACAAGGAGACTAT
>JAGACT010000055.1 GCA_017613995.1 Eubacteriaceae bacterium | reverse complement strand
GTGGACCAGTGGGACTGGGAGAGGGTCATCACCAGGGCGGAGCGCACCGACGAGTATCTGGAGACCACCGTCAGACAGATAGTCAAGTGCATATGCTTCACCGGAGAGGTGGTAAAGGCCAAGTATCCCTACATCAACCAGCCGGAACTCAGCCCCAGCGTCACCTTCATCACCAGCCAGGAGCTGCTGGACCGCTATCCCGACCTGGACAGCGCGGGACGGGAGTACGCCATCTGCAAAGAATACGGCACCGTGTTCGTAAAGCAGATCGGATATCCCCTTTCCAACGGACTGCCCCACGACAGCCGCAGCCCGGACTACGACGACTGGAAACTCAACGGGGACCTGCTGTTCTACTATCCCCTGCTGGACTGCGTCATAGAGATAAGCTCCATGGGCATCAGGGTGGACGCGGATTCCCTGGACCTGCAGCTCACCAAGGCCGGATGCGACGACAGAAGAAACCTTTTGTACCACAGGATGGTCTTCGACGGCACCCTGCCCCTGACCATCGGAGGAGGCATCGGACAGTCCAGACTGTGCATGCTTCTGATGGGAAAGGCCCACATAGGGGAAGTGCAGGCTTCCGTCTGGGACGAGGAGACCATATCCCTGTGCGAGGCATCGGGGATCAAGCTGCTGTAAGATCGATGCGGTCCGCGTAAAAGCCGGACCGCTCTTTTTAAGAGGAACTGCAAATGGACGAGATATATCTTGACAATGCCGCCACCACGGCCATGAGCCCCGCTGCCCTTCAGGCCATGACGGAGTGCATGAGGGAATGCTTCGGCAACCCCTCCTCCCTGCACATGGCGGGACAGCGGGCCGCGTCCCGCCTGGAGGAGGCCCGGGACATCATCGCCGAAGCCATCGGCGCATCGGCGGATGAAATCTTTTTCACTTCCGGTGCCACGGAATCCAACAACCTGGCCCTCAGGGGATTCGTTCTCTCCAACGGAGCGGGAAACGTGCGGCTCGTGACCCAGGCGACGGAGCATCCGTCGGTACTTAACACGGCAAATTACCTGAGGCAGGAAGGAATCGACGTCACGGTGCTTCCCGTGGATGAAAACGGAATGATCGTGTCTGAGCCCGATGAGGCTCTCTTCTCCGGGGACGGACGGACGGTGCTTCTCAGCGTGATGCATACCAACAACGAGACCGGAGCGGTGTTCCCTGTGGAAAAACTCGCAGAAGCGGCCCGCCGAAACGGCGGGATATATCACTGCGACGCGGTGCAGGCTGTGGGCAAAGCGCCCATAGACGCGGCAGGCACGGGCATCGACATGCTCTCCGCCTCCGCCCACAAGTTCCACGGCCCCAAGGGGACGGGCTTTCTCTACGTCAGAAAGGGTATAGACCTCAGGAACGTCACCTTCGGAGGGGAGCAGGAGCGCTCCCTTCGGCCCGGGACGGTGAACGCCCCCGCCATCTGGGCCATGGCCGTGGCCCTGAGGGAATGCGTAAGCGGGATGGAAGAGAACTCCGAAAGGATGAGGACCTTAAAGGCCCTGCTGAAAAGGAGCCTTGCCGAAAAGTGTCCGGGCATCCACGTAAACGCGGAAGGCGCCCCCGCTAACGACTGCACCCTCAGCGTTTCCTTCCCGGGAGTGGGAGCAGACATGCTGCTGTACGGCCTGGACAGGGAGGGCCTTCGGGTATCCGCCGGCAGCGCCTGCAGCGCGGGAAGCCTGGAGATATCCCATGTGATAAAGGCCATGGGAGCGGAAAAGTACGGGGCCCCCATACGCTTCAGCCTCAGCAGGTTCACGACGGAGGAAGAGGTGATGAGGGCCGCCGAGACCGTCTCATCGGTCTTCGGAAGGCTTACGGAAAAGTGAACATAAATAAAGTGCGAGTCATACGGTCTGTGCCGCATGACTCGTTTTTTTAGTGATTTAAAAATATCTCAGCCCTTTGCCATCCTTCTGTAGACCCTCAGGTAGAGCCATACGGCCAGCAGCAGGGAGATCACGTCCACCGCGGGCTGGGTCCATACCAGGCCCTCCATTCCGAGAAGCTCTCCCAGTACAAAGAGCAGGGGGATGTAGATGAGGCCCTGCCTGGAGAGGTTGATGATCAGCGAGGGGGTTGCTGCCCCCATGGCCTGCAGGGTGTTGGTCAGCACGAAGTACACTCCGAAGAGGAAGCTGGTGGAAAGCAGGATCCTCGAGAAGCGCAGGCCGTAGCCGAAGGCGGCTTCGTCCGTCAGGAAGGCGCGCACTATCTGGGGAGTGAAGATAAAGCAGAAGAGCGTCATCACCGTGCTGAGGATGAAGGCGAAGCACAGGGAATAGCGCATGACGCTGCCGAAGCGTTCCCAGTTTTTCGCTCCGACGCAGTATCCCAGAAGGGGCTGGACCCCCTGGCCCAGGCCTATGCATACGGCGCCGGTCATCATGGTGACCTTTCCCGCCACGCCGATGCCCGCCATGGCCATCTCCCCGTATTCCACCATCCTGCCGTTGAGGATGATCTGGGAGGCGCTCATGAGAAGGGTCGCCAGGGCGGCGGGAACGCCTATGACCAGGACGCTGCGGCACACGCCCTCCCCCAGGGTGAAGTCCCGGGGATGGATGCTGAGCATCGAAGTGCCCTTCGCGAAGTACACAAGGTAATATACCGCCGCCAGCACGTTTCCGATGACGGTGGCCACGGCGGCTCCCCTGATCTCCCATCCGAGAAGAAGGATCATCACGGGATCCAGTATCACGTTGGCCAGGTTTCCGATGAGCATTCCCATCATGGCGTTATTGGCCTGGCCCTCGGCCCTGAGCACGTTGGAGTAGCAGTTGGATATCAGGACGAAGGGCCCGCAGCCGGACACTATCATCATGTAGCTCTTAACGTAGTTCCACAGCTCCGGTCCGTTCCCGGCTGAGACGCCCATGATCGTCATGATGCGCTCCATGAAGATGAGGAACGCGGCGCTCATGAGGATCCCCACCCCCACGCAGCTCCACATGCAGAAGGAAGAGACCTTCCGGGCGTATTCCGGCCGTCCCTCCCCCATTGCCCGGGAAATGACGGAAACGCCGCCGATGCCGTAGATGGTGCCCACGGACATGAACAGCAGGAACACCGGTGTGCACATGGACACCGCCGCCACCTGCATGTCGTTGTGGGTCTGTCCTATAAAGAAGGTATCCGCCAGGTTGTAGATCAGCACCATCATCATGGCGATCATGGCGGGTATCGCGTTTTTCATAACAGCCGTGGATACCTTTCCGCTGCGGAAAAGCTCCAGCTGATCCTGTTCGTTTATTTCAGTCTTTTTCATTCCTGTCAATGTCCAAAGAAGGGGCTTTCAGTTCATTTCATGCTGTCGCCGATCACCCTCATGACGTTTTTGCGGGCGATCTTCTCTATCTCGCTGTCGGTGAAGCCGGCAAAGTGCATGCGCTCGAAGAGCTCCTGCATGCCCGAGGCGTCACTTATCTCCAGATCCCCGTGGATGCCGTCGAAATCGGTGCCTATGGCGGCGCATTCTATTCCGCCCACGTCCACCATGTGCCTCAGGTGCGTTATCATGTGGTCCGTCATGACCCGGCTGACGCCGTTCATCTTCCCCTTGTCCGGTATCATGAAGTCCGGGCAGAAGTTGATGCCTATGACTCCCCCCGCCGAAGCCAGGGTTCGGATCATGTCGTCCGTCATGTTGCGCTTGTTGCGGGTGATGTCCCGGCAGTCTGAATGGGACGCCACAAAGGGCTTTTTGCTGATGTCCGCCACGTCGTAGAATCCGCCGTCGGAAAGGTGGGACACGTCCACCAGGATGCCCAGCTCGTTCATGTACTCCACGGCTTCCTTCCCAAAGTCCTTGAGGCCCGAGTTCATCACGTTCTCGTCGTCGGAATTCGGGAACCCGAAGCAGTTCTCAAAGTTCCAGGTGAGGGAGATGAGCCTTACCCCCAGATCGTAGTACCTTTTTATGTTGTCCATGTCCCCCTTCACGCTGCGGCCGTCCTCGATGGTCAGAAAAGCGGAGATCTTATCCTCATAGTCGTTCTTTTTGTAATCCTTCAGGTTCCCGGCCATGGCGATCATGTCGCCGTGGGCCTCGATGGTCCTGAAAAGGCCGTCGGAAAGGGCTTTGATGTAGTCCTCGTCGTCGCGGATGTCCAGCTCGCTCTTCTCGTACATCTTAGCGTCGGGAAGGAACATCGCGAAAAACTGGGCGGAACACTCCCCTGCCTTGAGTTTTTTGAGGTCCACCATACGGTCGGACTCGAAGATGTCATAGTCCTTCTTCATGGCGTATGACATAAGGGTGTCGCAGTGCATGTCGATGTATCTCATTATCCTGTCTCCTTTTTAACTTAAAGGGACCGTATTGAACGATCCCTGTGACTTTTCTTTTGTCAGCCTCCGAGATAGGCCTTCTTTACCGCGTCGCTGGCCATCAGCTCAGCTCCCGTGCCGGAAAGGACTATCTTTCCGGATTCCAGCACGTAGCCCCGGTCGGCTATCTTCAGGGCCATGTTGGCGTTCTGTTCCACCAGCAGGATGGTGACGCCGGATTCGTTGAGCTCCTTGATGATCTCGAAGATCTGCTCCACCAGGATGGGGGCCAGGCCCATGGAGGGCTCGTCCAGCATCATAAGATGGGGCTTGCTCATGAGGGCCCTGCCTATGGCCAGCATCTGCTGCTCGCCTCCGGAGAGGGTCCCGGCGATCTGGGTGTGTCTTTCCCTGAGTCTCGGGAACTTGTCGTATACGTGCTCTATCAGAGCGGGGATCTCGTCCTTGTTGCGGGTGAAGCCCCCCATCTCCAGGTTCTCCTCCACGGAGAGCTGCTGGAAGATGCGCCTTCCCTCGGGCACGTGGGAAAGACCCATGCGGGTGACCATGTAGGAGGGGGTGCCGTTGAGCTTTTTGTCCATGAAGTTCACGGTGCCGGTCTTCGGCGTAAGGATGCCGGAGACGGTCTTCAGGATGGTGGACTTGCCGGCGCCGTTGGCGCCGATAAGGGTCACGATCTCTCCCTCATTGACTTCGAAGCTGACGTTTCTGATGGCGTGTATGGCGCCGTAGTAGACATCGATGTTTTCGACTTTTAACATAAGCTATCTGTCCTCCTGCTTGCCGAGATATGCCTCGATGACGTCGGGATTCGACTTGATCTCATCCGGCGTGCCTTTGGCTATGATGCGTCCGTAGTTGAGGACGGCGATGCCTTCGCAGACACCCATGACAAGGTTCATGTCATGCTCGATGAGGACGATGGCGATACCGAAGGTATCCCTGATCCTTCTTATGTTTTCCGCCAGCTCCTCCGTTTCCGAAGGGTTCATGCCGGCGGCGGGCTCGTCCAGCAGAAGTACCTTGGGCTCCGTGGCCAGGGCCCTGACAATCTCTATCCTTCTCTGGGCTCCGTAGGGCAGGCTGCCCGCGTCATGCTGGGCGTAGTCCTGCATGTCGAAGAAGCTCAGAAGCTCCATCGCCTTCTCGTCAGCCTGCTTTTCATGGCGGAAATATCCCGGGGTGTGCAGTACCGAACTCAGAAGGTTGGAGTCGTAGCGGTTGTGCAGGCCTATCTTCACGTTGTCTATTACGCTCATGCGGTCGAACAGACGGATGTTCTGGAAGGTTCTGGCAATGCCCATGCGGCTGACCTGGGACACGCTTTTTCCGGAGGTGTTGACTCCGTCCAGCAGGATGGTGCCCCTGGTGGGCTGGTACACGTTGGTCAGAAGGTTGAAGACCGTGGTCTTCCCCGCTCCGTTGGGGCCGATGAGACCTCCTATCTCGGTGCGTCCCATGATGAAGTTGAAGTTGTCGACTGCGGTAAGTCCTCCGAAATCGATGCCCAGCTGGTGCACGCTCAGTACGGGCGGCTTGTCCACGTCCCTTTCGGGAACGATGGCGTTGCTGGGAAGGGGGACCATCTTTACGTCATTATTCCTGATCATTCAGCGCCTCCCCTTTCTGCTTTTCGGAGAACAGTTTCCTGAAAGCCTTTCTTATGTCCAGAAGCTCCTTGACGGAACTGAACTGTTCGGACGAGTTGATAATCATGATAAGGATGAGCACCACGGAGTAGATTATCATCCTGTAGTCCTGCAGGTCCCTTAAGACCTCGGGAAGTATGTACAAAAGGGTCGCGGCGATGATGGAGCCCCGGATGCTTCCCAGGCCTCCCAGCACCACCAGCACCAGGATCTCGATGGACTTGTTGTAGTCGAAGGTGCCCGCGCTGGTGATGGAGTAGTTGTGTCCGTAGAGGACTCCCGCCACTCCCGCGAAGAACGCCGCGATGACGAAGGCCATGAGACGGTAGTAGGTGACGTCGATGCCCGAGGCTTCGGCGGCTATCCTGTTGTCCCTTATGGCCTTGATGGCCCTTCCCTGTCCGGACTCCGTGAGGTTGGTGATGACCACCACGGTCACCAGGGTCAGGGCGAAGGCCCAGATGTAGTTGGAATCCTGGGGGGTGCCCCTCAGTCCGGCGGCTCCGCCGGTGATGTTCAGGTTGATTATGATGCTCTTTACGATCTCACCGAAGGCCAGGGTAACGATGGCCAGGTAGTCGCCCTTGAGCCTCAGCACCGGAACGCCGATGATGACGCTGAAGAGGGCGGCCGAAAGGCCTCCCACCAGGATGGCCAGGGGGAAGCGCACCGCGGCGGGCATAACGTTCTGCACCGCCTGGGAGAAGATGCACCCGGCGTAGGCTCCAACGGACATGAAGCCCGCGTGGCCCAGGGTCAGTTCGCCCAGGAATCCCACGGTGAGGTTCAGGGACACCGCCAGTATGATGTTGATGCATATGGGCACCAGCCAGCTCTGGAGCTTTCTGGAGGCGGTGCCGGTCCGGATCATGACCACCGCCGCCGCGAACATGACGACGATGATCAGATAGCTTATGTATTTCTCCTTGAATACTATCTTTTTCTTCATACCGTACACCTCACACCTTCTCGTTCGTCTTCCTGCCCAGAAGGCCCGTGGGCTTGACGTACAGTATGATTATAAGAACGGCGAAGACGATGGCGTCCGACAGCTCCGTGGAGATGTAAGCCTTCGAGAGATTCTCGATCACTCCCAGGAGGATGCCCCCCAGCATGGCGCCGGGGATGGAGCCGATCCCGCCGAATACGGCCGCGACAAATGCCTTGATGCCCGGCATGGAGCCGGTATAAGGACCGATAAAGTTGTAGGTGGCTCCGTAGAACACTCCCGCTGCCACCGCCAGGGCGCTGCCTATGGCAAAGGTCACCGAGATGGTCTGGTTGACGTTGATGCCCATCAGCTCGGCGGCTTCCTTGTCCTCGCTCACGGCCCTCATGGCCTTTCCCATCTTGGAACGGCTGATGAACAGCGTGAGCGCCAGCATGATGACTATCGAAACGGAAAGGGTCGCTATTGACTCTCCCTTAATGGTCAGCTGGCCCAGCTTGAGCGCGGGTATGTTTATGATCTTGGGGAAGCTTTTCTGATTGGAACCGAAGATCAGAAGAGCGAGGTTCTGCAGGAAGTAGCTCACGCCGATGGCCGTGATGAGCACGGACAGGGGGGGCGCCTTCCTCAGGGGCTTGTATGCTATGCGTTCTATGGTGACGCCCAGCAGCATACAGAACAGTACCGCCAGCGGTATGGTCGCCGCGGCGGGCAGTTTAAGAACAGTGGCGAACACGTAGACCGTGAAGGCGGCCACCATGATGATATCGCCGTGGGCGAAGTTCAGCATCTTGGCGATACCGTAGACCATGGTATAGCCCAGCGCTATCAGCGCGTAGATGCTTCCGAGACTAAGCCCGCTTATGAGAGTAGACAGAAAATCCATTGTTGTCCTCTTCCCTTTTCAGCCAACAACGGGCAGAAGGATACTTCCGCCCGGTGTCTGAAAAAACAGTTTAAGGTGCCCCGCGGGGGGCACTTGGTGTGTTTACTCGAATGCTACGTAGACTCCGTCCTTGATGACGACTGCGGTCGCGTTCTTGGCGGGCTCGCCGTCAGCGGTCCACTGCATGCTTCCGGTAACGCCGTCAACGGTGATCTGGACCATTGCAGCGACCAGGGCCTCGTTGAAACCGTCGCCGATCTCGGTGATGCCTGCCTGCTCGATGGCTGCCTTGATGATGTAGATAGCATCATATCCGTCAGCTGCGAACTGGTCCGGCGTCATGTTGTAGGCTGCCTTGTACTTGGTAACGAAGTTGACTACCTTTTCGTCCTGGGAATCCGCTGCGAAGGGGGTGAGGAGCATAACGCCCTCGGTGAGAGCGATGTTGTCTTCGCCGATCTTCTCGAGGATGCCGTCCATACCGTCAACGCCGAAGAAGATCACATCCAGATCGATGGCGTCTGCCTGGGTGAGGATGTAGGCTGCTTCCTGTGCGTAGATGGGCAGGAACAGAAGGTCGGCTCCGCTTCCCTTGACTGCCTGGAGCTGTACCGAGAAGTCGGTGTTGGACTGATCGGTGAATGCCTGGGCGGTGACTACCTCCAGGCCCACGGCCTCGGCCTCAGCGATGAAGCTGTCATAGATACCCACGGAATAGGGGTTGGACTTGTCGTAGATGATGGCGACCTTGGTGCCTACTGCCTTTTCCTTGATGAAATCCGCGGAGTATTTTCCCTGATCGGGATCCTGGAAGCATACTCTGAAGCAGTTGTCATACTGGGTGCACTCGAGCTGGGAGCCCGAAGGCGTGAGCATCAGAAGTCCGTCCTTCTTGATCTCTTCGGTGACCGCGACGCATGCGCCGGAGGTAACGCATCCGAGGGATACGTTCATTCCGTCGTCGATGAGCTTCGCGTAGGCGTTGACTGCCTTCTCGGGATCAGCCTGGTCGTCCTCGAAGAGGAGCTCGAACTTGAATCCGTTGACTCCGCCGGCCTCGTTGATCTCGTCGACAGCGATCTGAGCGCCGTTCTTGACGGAAACGCCGTAGGTGGCATAGTCTCCGGTGAGGGGTCCGATGCCGCCGATCTTTATGACCGCTGCATCATCATCGCCTTTGCCTGAACCGCCGCCGCATCCGAAAACGGATACCGAAAGCAGGCAGACCAGGAGCACTGCAATAAATTTCTTCATTTTTTTCTCCTTCTTAATTATAAATATATATTATAAAACGGTCCGCTGTGGGACCGCTATAATATCTTCGCATCCACCGGCCTTATGGGGTGGTCCCGTAAAAAATATATATGGCCTGTCAGCTCACGGGAATGCCGGGGAAAAGGGGTCCCGCGGCAGAAGGAACGATGCAGATCCTGAGTACGCGGCGCTCTCTCATCTGTCTTCTCCTTCCCGCCCTCCGGCCATTTTTTAATATACCTTATCATAGTCCCATTTGCCGTGTTTGTCAAGAAAACACCGGGACAAAATGGCGTTTTGCCTTATTAAATAACACAAAAGCGTCGTTTCGTCTCATTAACACAGGGATCGTCTCAGAATTCGTGTATGAACAGGCCGCTGAGGAGTTTCGGTTCGAACCAGGTGGATTTCGGGGGCATGATCCCTCCGGCGTCGGCCACGCTCATGATGTCGGCTATCGAAGTGGGATACAGGGCGAAGGCGATCTTCGCTTCCCCGCTGTCCACCCTCTTTTCCAGTTCGCCGTAGCCCCTGGCTCCTCCCACGAAATCGATGGCGGGATCGTTTCGCTCGTCCGTGATCCCCAGGATGGGGGCGAGGACCCGCTCTTCCAGGACGGATACGTCCAGATCCCTGACGGGATCATCCGCTCTCTCTGCGATGCAGCGCAGAGCATACCAGCTTCCTTCCAGGTACATGGCAAAGCCGTGCTTTGCCGAAGGCCTGGCCTCAGCGGAGCCGCTGACCTTCGTTACCTCGAAGTCCCGGGACAGCTTCCCGATAAGTTCGGAGGCACTGAGGCCGTTCATGGTGGATACCACCCTGTTGTAGTCCAGTATGGTGACTTCGTCCTCGGCCACCAGCACCGCCAGGTACCAGGAGCTCTCGGAGGAGGCCTCTTCCCCCGCTTCCCTTCTTTTGAGGGCGACCCTTACCGCCGCGGCGTTCCTGTGATGCCCGTCGGCTATGTAGAGGCTCTCCGCCCCGCCGAAGGCTTCCCTGAGGGATGCGCACTGATCCTTCGATGCTTTCCAGACGGTGTTTCTCACGCCGCGAAGATCCGTGAAGTCGTACAGGGGCTCCCCGGAGGTGATATCCGATACCGCCTTTTTCACGTCCTGACGGGTGCGGTATACCACGAAGATGGGGCCCGTATGGGCTCCGCAGGCCTCGATGTGCCTTACCCTGTCGTCCTCCTTGTCGGGACGGGTCAGTTCGTGCTTTTTTATCCTGCCTTCGACGTAGTCGTCCACACACAGGGTCACCACGACTCCGCTCTGTTCGTGTTCCCCGTCGGTCTCCCGGTATACGTAGAAGCATTCGTCTTCGTCCTTCACCAGGATACCGTCTCTTCTGAGCTCCCGGAGGATCTCCCCGGCCTTTTCGTAGACTTCGGGGTCGTTAAAGGAGACCGTCCCCTCGGGGAAGGCCGTCTCGGCCCGGTCCACGGCAAGAAAGCTCAGGGGCTCCTGAGCGACCATGGCTCTGGCCTCCTTCTCGTTCATGACGTCATAGGGCAGGGCCGCCACCCGGGATGCGTACCGGGGCGCGGGCCTGGTTGCGCGAAACTCTCTTATGCGGACCACTTTATTCTCCTCCCTGGATCAGCCTTACTCTTACTATTCCGCCCACTGCCCTAAGCTCGTCTATTAGCCTGCGGCACTTTCCCGCGGGGGCGTCCAGATCCATAAGGGTATAGGCGATGTTGTCGCGGCTGCGGTTGAGCATGTTCTCGATGTTGATGCCCTCCTTCGCCACGATGGTGGTCATCATGCTGATCATGCTCGGAACGTTGAAGTTCACGATGGATATCCTGGTCTTCTTCCTCCAGGGCATCGAGCAGTCCGGGAAGTTGAGGGAATTGCGGATATTGCCGTACAGCAGGTAGTCCGTCAGGGCCTTTGCGGCCATCTCGGAGCTCTTCTCTTCGGTCTCCGCCGTCTCGCTGCCTATGTGGGGCAGCACCAGGGCTCCCGGAACGCCGCAGAGCTCCGGCACAGGGAAGTCGGTGACGTAGCAGGACAGACGCCCTCCCTCCAGGGCCTCCCTTACGGCGGAGGCGTCCGCCACGGAGGCGGAGGAATTGTTAATGAGTCTCGCGCCGTCCTTCATGGCGCCCAGGAATTCGCGGCTGATCCTGCCGGCGGTGCCGGCGTTCGAGGGCACGTGGACCGTCACGTAGTCACAGCCTGAGATCATCTCCATGACGTCTGTTGCGCGCTCCACTCCTCCCGGCAGGTTCCAGGCGGCGGCCACGTCGATGTAGGGATCGTATCCGATGACCCTCATGCCCAGGGCTATGGCGGCCTCCGCCACCATGGAGCCCACGGAGCCCAGGCCTATGACCCCCAGGGTCTTTCCGGCGATCTCGCTTCCGCTGAAGCGGGACTTGGCCTTTTCGGCTTTCGATGCGGGATCCGCATCCCCCGCCAGGGATGAGGCGAAGTCCGCTGCCCCGACGATGTCCCTGGAAGAAAGTATCAGGGAAGCCAGCGTCAGCTCCTTCGTGGCGTTGGCGTTGGCGCCCGGGGTGTAGAACACCACTATGCCCGCCTCGTTGCATTCCCTTACCGGTACGTTGGACACGTGGGCCCCGGCCCTGGCGATGGCCAGCAGGTCGTCCCCGAAATGCATGGAGTTGATGTCCCTGCCCTTCAGGAGGATGGCCTGGTAGGCCTCCATGTCCACGGAGTATTCGAATCCGGCCCGCTCAAGAACGTCGAGCCCCCTTCTGTCTATGTTGTGGGTAGTCAGGATCCTGTACATTTTGTGCCTCCGAGCTTTTCTTGTATAGTCTTAGATGATCTTGTCCGCGCTGTATTCCTCCAGGGTAACACAGCCGGAATCCCTGAATTCGATGGCGGCATCCACGCCTATGTAGCGGTAATGCCAGGGTTCGAAGTCGTATCCGGTGACGTCCTCGTATCCCTTGGGATAACGCAGGATGAAGCCGTATTCGTAGCAGTGGGTATGCAGCCACGCGTATCCCGCGGTGTACTCCATTTCCGCGTAAAGGCCGTAGCGGTTGTCGTCCCAGGTCACGTCCACGCACAGCCCGCTCTGGTGCTCGCTGGCTCCCGGGGGAGCGGTGTCGGTCTGGTTCTCTCCGCCGGCCCGGTCGTAGAGTATCTGCTGCAGGGAATAGTCGCGGTGGCCCGACAGGAAGTAGATGTACACCCCGTCCCGCTCGGCCGCTTCGGCCATGGCCGCGAAGTGCTCGGCGGCCTCCGCCGCCATCAGGCTCACCTCGTCCCCGGTGCCGTAGACGTAGTCTATGTCGCCCCTGAGGACCAGTTCCCCCGCCACGTAATCCGAGGGGACCCGGGCGGTCTTGTTGATCAGAAGGATCGGGTTGTAGAGGTTCTGCTGCTTTGAAACCGTGATGTCGAAGCTGCGGCTCATATCCATTGCCGATACGGTGACGGTGAAGCTTCCCAGCTCGTCCAGCACCAGGATGTCGTTATGCAGCGTGGAGAGCCCCTGGGTGTCCGTGAAGGATACCGGGGAGGAATAGTCCGCCCTGCTGCCATCCGTGTATTCGGTTCTGACGGTGAAGTAGACCACCGCGCCGTAGACCAGGTCGGTGCCGGAGGCGTTCCTCATGACTATGTCCACCGAGGCGATGCAGTTTATGTCCGCTCCCTCGCTTTTGAGCCTCTCCCTGAGTTCGGGCATGCCCGCCAGGGGTCCAGGCTCCACGGGTTTGATGTCCGACGCGGCGGCCCTCAGGCCGTCGCCGCTGCCGGATCCGGTGCCGCTTCCCAGAAGCATCAGCACCCCCGCTGTGCCGACAAGCAGAAGCAGGCTCACGATCGCCGCGATCCTGACCCGTCTTCTGTCCACCTTTACGATCTTCTTATTTGTGGTATTTCTCATGGTTTATTATCTTGAATGCCCTGTAGATCTGCTCCGTCAGGATCACCCTGAAAAGGTTGTGGGCGAAGGTGAAGGAGGAGAAACTGAGACACATGTCGCTCCTTTTCTTGACTTTGTCGGAAAGCCCCGCGCTGCCCCCGATCACGAAGCATATGTCGCTGACGGAGGAGTTGAATACCTGCCGGAGATGCTCCGCGAAGGCCACGCTGTCGAGGCTCCTTCCCTCCGGGGTGCAGCTGACGACGTAGCATCTGGGAGGTATCTTTCTGAGGATGTCCTCCCCCTCGGCCTCCACGGCTCCCGCGGGATCGCTGTCGCAGTCCCGGTCAGCCACCTCGAGAAGGGTGATCCTCATAAAGCGGGAGATCCGCTTCATGTAGTCCTCCGTGAGGGTACGAAACTCGTTCTTCTTGAGCTTTCCCACCGCGATTATGGTGATCATTGGTTCCTGGGCTCCGCGCAGTATTCTTCCAGGGTGCGGCACCCCAGATCTCTGTACTCGGAGGCCGCGTCGGGACCGATGTAGCGGAAGTGCCAGGGCTCGAACTCGTAGCCCGTTATCTTCTCGAATCCCTTCGGGTAGCGCAGGATGAAGCCGTACTCATAGCAGTGCTCCGTGAGCCAGCGGTATTCGGCACTGTCCTCCATGTCCTCCGAAAGGAAGTAGTAGCTCTCGCCCCAGGAGATGTCGATGGCCAGGCCGCTCTGGTGCTCGCTGGAGCCCGGCGGCGCCACGGAGATCTGGGACGATCCCCCCGCCTCATAGTAGAGCTCCTTCTGTTCATAGTAGTCCCGGTACCCGGAAAGGGCGTACAGGGTGTATCCCTCCGCCAGGGCCGCCTCCAGCATGCTGTGCAGCGCCTCGGCGGTCTCCTTTTCCAGGCGGCTGACGCCGTCCTCGGTGCCGTAGGCGTACTCGATGTCGTCGCGGACCGTAAGGGTCCCCGCTACGTAGGTCTCCCCCACCGCCGAGTAGCGGTTGATAAGGAGGGTCCTGGCGTACAGGCCGTCAGGCGTCACGGGCACCACGGTAAGGTGCATCACCGCGCTGTAGTCCAGGTAGGTGACGGTGACGTCGTACTCCCCTGTGCGGGTGAGCATGAGGCAGTTCGGATACACGGTCTGAAGCCCCCCGGCGTCGGTGATCTTCACGTCCCGGGAGAGATAGAGGGGCTCCCCCCTGGAGGAGGGTATCTCAAAGGCCACGTAGACGCATCCCCCCAGCATGCACTTTTCGGAGGAAAGGTTCTCCGCCGTGAAGCCTCCCTTCACGCTGCGGGAAGTCCTTACCCCCGCGGTCTCCAGGGCGCTCTTCAGCATGGGATAGTCCGAAAGGGCTATCTTGCCGTCCCTGCCGCGGGAAAAGAGCTTCGGCACCCCGATGATCAGAGCGATCACCAGGCACAGCACCAGGAGCGCCCGCAGAAGCTTTGCCGGTTCCCTGAGTTTTATGCGTATCTTTTTTTTCTTCCTGCTCATAGTGAAATTATAGCATAACGAGGAGGCGTGAACCCACATAAGATGTTTAAATATAGCGTAAAAAAAGACACGGTCACCCGTGTCCCCGAAGGTGTGCTACTGCCTTGCGTCCCCCACGAAGAACAGGGCGACCGTCCCCGCTCCCGAATGGGACGCTATGACGGGCCCCACGTAGTTGACGGTCACTTCTCCCGTATAGCCGGTCTCGCTTCTTATGAGCCCCACCAGGGTATCCACGTCATCCATGCAGTCCCCGTGGCTTATGAAAACCGCCTGGTCGGGACTGAGCGGATCGAAATGCTCCCTCATCATGTCCGCCATCTTCTTCAGGCTGGCGTGGCGGCCCTTGACCTTGAAGCGGGGGATCAGGTGCCCCTCGTCGTCCACGTGCAGCACCGGCTTGATGCCCAGGGTGTTTCCCACCACGGCCGCTGCCGGGGAGACCCTGCCGCCCCTCTTGAGCTGGTCCAGATCCGCCACCGTGAACCAGTGATGGATCCGAAGCTTTATGCCTTCGGCGAAATCCGCCGCTTCCTCAAGGCTGAGGCCTTCCGCTGCCGCCTTCCTGGCGGTCAGGTATACCAGAAGGCCCTGTCCCAGGGAAGCACACAGGCTGTCCACCACGATGACTTTTCTGCCGGGATACTTTTCCTCCATGTCCCTGGCCGCCAGCTCGGCGGAATTGCAGGTGGTGGAAAGTCCCGACGAGAAGGCGATGACCAGGATGTCGCGTCCCTCCCTGAGGATCCCGTCCATGGCTGAAGCGAATTCCCCCACGTTCACCGCGGAGGTGGTTATGTGCTCGCCCCTTCTCAGGGCACTGTAGAATTCGTCGAAGGGTATCTCCCTTCCGTCCAGGTAATTCCGGTACACCGATCCGTCCCCGGTGGTGATCGCCAGGGGCATTACCCTGACCCCCAGTTCGTCCGCGGTCTGCTGGGGCAGGTCGCAGGATGAATCGGTCATTATAACGTAGTCGTTCATTTTTTGCTGCCTTTTCATGTCTCGTTCAATTTTGTCCTAAGCATTATAGCACTCTGCCATTATACAGAGCTTTTCTTTGCCAAATCTTTAAGCATTATTTAAACTTTTGTCTTGATTTCCGTTTTCTTACGATATAATATAGGTACAATTAAAAAATTTTAACGAGGTGGTGCAGTAATGCTTACTAAGGAAATGACGATTTTAGAGGTCGTTCAGAAGTATCCTCAGACCATTCCTGTATTCCAGGTATACGGCATGGGATGCATCGGATGCGCAGCGGCTCATTTCGAGAACATTGCAGCAGGCGCAGCCGCACACAACATCAACATCGACAACCTTATGCGTGCCCTTAATGACAGTGTTGCATAAGTAAAGAAACATCATACGATCTGTAGACTGTCAACCGTACGGTTGGCAGTTTGCTTTATATTCGGACACATTATGACAAAAGGACAAAGGATAAAAAGGATCCTGAGGATAATGCTGGACTACACGATGGTCACGGCGGGCTGCTTTCTGATGGCCGTCGGATTCAACCTCTTCTGCCGGCCCCACACGCTGGCCCCGGGAGGTTTTTCCGGCATCGCGGCGGTGGTGTACTATCTCACGGGTTTCCCCGTGGGCGTCTGCACCTTCCTGCTTTCCCTTCCCTGGTTCGGGATACTGTGGAAAAGGGAGGGAACGAAGGCGTTTCTGAGAACTCTGTTCGGCACCGTGATGTTTTCCCTGGCCCTGGACGTGACGGCGGCCCTTCCGTCCGCGGTGGACGACATACTGCTGGCAGCGATCTTCGGAGGCGTCGTTATGGGAGCCGGCGTGGGCCTGGTGTTCGCCTTCCGGGGCACCACCGGGGGCACCGACCTGATCGCGGCGGTGCTGCACAGGAGGTTTTCCACCGTATCCAGCGGCATGTGGCTCCTGATCATAGACGGAGCGGTCATAGCAGCTGCGGGCTGCGTCCTTAAAAACGTCAACATAAGCCTGTACTCCGCCATCACGGTGTACACCACAATGAAGATGGTGGACCTGGTGGAGAACGGCTTCAACAATACCAGAGCCTTCTACATCATCAGCCGGCATAACGAGCGGATCAAGGAGGAGATCTTCGATAAGCTCGAGAGGGGCGCCACCTTCATAGGGGCCAAGGGAGCCTATCACCGGGACGACAGAGAGATCCTCATGTGCCTGGTGAAGCGTTTCCAGGTGGGAGAGCTCAAGTCCATAATACGCCGGATCGATCCGGACGCCTTCGTGTTCAACGTGGAGGTCAGCGAAGTCTTCGGAGAAGGCTTCACCAACAACTAAGGGGGTAAGTATCATGACAATGGATTTCGACAGAATACTGGTGGCAAACCGCGGAGAGATAGCCATCCGTATCATCAGGGCCGTCCAGGAGATGGGAAAGACCGCTGTGGCGGTCTACTGCGAGGAGGACAAGCTCTCGCTGTTCCGCAGCAAGGCGGACGAGGCATACCTTATAAAGAGCACCGAGACTCCCACGGACGCCTATCTCAACAAGACCGCCATCCTGGAGCTGGCGAGCCAGAAGAAGATCGACGCCATACATCCCGGCTACGGTTTCCTGGCTGAGAACCCCGACTTCGCCCGCATGTGCGAGGAGCGGGGCATCAAGTTCATCGGACCCTCCTGGGAGGTCATAGACCTGCTGGGCAACAAGGTAAAGGCCAAGGAAGCGGCGGTGGCCGCGGGAGTGCCCGTCATCAGGGGCGCCTCCGTTGACACCGTGGAGGACGCGGTAAAGGTCAGCGAAGAGGTGGGATACCCCGTCATGATCAAGGCCGCCATGGGCGGCGGCGGCAGGGGCATGAGGATCTGCGACAGCTCCGGGGAGATGCCCGAGCTCTTCGAGTCCGCCGTCAGGGAGGCCCAGAAGGCCTTCGGTGACGGCACGGTCTTCATCGAGAAGTACATCCGCAATCCACGCCACATCGAAGTCCAGCTGCTGGGAGACGAATACGGCAACATAATCCATCTTTACGAGAGGGACTGCTCCATCCAGAGACGCCACCAGAAGATCCTGGAATTCACTCCTTCCCAGTCCATAGACGAATCCAAGCGCCAGCAGCTGTGCGCGGACGCCCTTAAGATAGCCCGCTACGTGGGCTACAAGAGCGCCGGTACGGTGGAATTCCTGCTGGACGAGAACGACGACCACTACTTCATAGAAGTCAATCCCCGCATCCAGGTGGAACACACCATCACCGAGCTGGCATGCGGCATTGATATCGTCGAGAGCCAGATCTACATCGCCGAGGGCTACGCCCTCTCCAGCGAGGAGATCGGGGTCCGCAACCAGGACGACATCAAGTTCAGGGGCGCGGCCATCGAATGCCGCATCACCACCGAGAACGTCAAGAACAACTTTTTGCCCGACACCGGAAAGATCGAGGTCTACAAGACCAGCGGCGGCCCCGGCGTCAGACTCGACGGAGGAGCGGGATTCACCGGCAGCGTGATCTCCCCCTACTTCGATTCCCTGCTGGTCAAGGCTTCCACCTACGACCGCACCTTCGACAAGGCCCGCCAGAAGATGATCAGGGTCCTCAAGGAGACCACCATCGAGGGAGTGAAGACCAACAAGGACTTCCTCATCAACATCCTCAGGCACGACGCCTTCAGGCACGGGCAGTGCGACACCACCTTCATCGACAAGCATCCGGAGCTCTTCAACGTGACCCTCTTCGACGACAGGGAATACAAGCTCCTCAAGTTTATCAGCGAGAACTCCCTGGAGAACATGAAGGATCCGAAGCCCGAGATGGAATACGAGATCGATCCTCCCGTATCCTCAGGCAGAAAGCCGGAGGGCCTCAAGGCCATCCTCGACCGTGAAGGTCCCGACAGCGTGGTCAGGCACATCATGGATACGAAGGAACTGCTCTTTACGGACACCACCCTCAGGGATGCCCACCAGTCCCTGCTGGCCACCAGGATGCGTACCTACGACATGCTCAAGGTGGCCGACGCCATAGCCGAAGACGAATCTCCCCTGTTCTCCCTGGAGATGTGGGGAGGAGCCACCTTCGACACCGCATACAACTTCCTGAAGGAATCCCCCTGGACCAGGCTCAAGCAGCTTCGGGAGAAGATCCCCAACATCATGTTCCAGATGCTTCTGAGGGCTTCCAACGCCGTGGGATACACCAACTATCCCGACAACATGATCCGGGAGTTCGTGGCCCGTTCCGCGGAAGCCGGCATCGACGTGTTCCGCATCTTCGATTCCCTCAACTGGCTCGAACAGACCAAGGTCAGCTGCGAGGAGGTTCTAAGGCAGGGCAAGATCGCGGAAGTGGCGCTGTGCTACACCGGAAACATCCTCGACAAGAGCAGGACCAAGTACGACCTGGACTACTACGTGAAGAAGGCCCGGGAGATCGAGGCCATGGGCGCCCACATCCTTACCATCAAGGACATGAGCGGGCTTCTCAAGCCCACCGCCGCCTACGAACTCATAAAGGCCCTTAAATCGGAGATCAGGATCCCCGTGAACCTGCATACCCACGACACCTCCGGCAACGGAGTGGCCTCCATCCTGGCGGCCTCCCTGGCGGGAGTGGACATCGTGGACGCGGCCCTCTCCTCCATGAGCGGCCTCACCAGCCAGCCCTCGCTGAACGCGGTGGTGGCGGCCCTGGAGTACTCCGACAGGCAGAGCAGCCTCGACATGGACGGCCTGCAGGATCTTTCCGACTACTTCGAGAAGGTAAGGCCCCTGTACGGGAAGTTCGAATCCGGCATCAAGAGCGGCACCACCATCGTCTACAAGTACGAGTTCCCCGGCGGACAGTATTCCAACCTCAAGGCCCAGGTGGACTCCTTCGGACTGGGACACCGCTTCGACGAAGTACTCAGAAACTACAAGGAAGCCAACGATCTCTTCGGAGACATCATCAAGGTCACTCCTTCCAGCAAGGTCATCGGCGACATGGCGATCTTCATGACCCAGAACGGCCTCACCAAGGAGAACATCTACGAGAAGGGCGCATCCCTGGCCTTCCCGGCCTCGGTCATCGACTTCTACAAGGGCAACATCGGCCAGCCCGAGGGCGGCTTCGACGAGCGCCTCAGACAGGTGGTCCTCAAGGGAGCCGACTACATCACCGTAAGGCCCGGCACCCTGCTGCCCGACACGGACTTCGCGGCCATCAAAAAGGACTTCAAGGAGCGCTTCAACGTGACCCTGACAGACGACGCCGCGGTATCCGCCGCCATGTATCCCAAGGTCTATGAGGACTACGTCAGGTTCCTGCAGGAATACGGCGATTTCATCACCATGCGTACCGACGTGTTCTTCTACGGACTCAACATCTCCGAAAGTTTCGACTACATCACCAAGGACGGAGTCAGAAAGGTGATCAAGCTCCTCGGCGTCCAGCGGGACGACCAGGGCTTCATAACCTTCTCCTTCGAGGTGGACGGCTTCAGAAGGGAGATCACCCTGGAGGACAAGAACACCGTACAGGCGTCCTACCGCAGCAGCGTGAAGTACGCAGACGAGGCCGATCCTTCCCAGGTGGGCTCCCCCATCCCCGGCACTGTCATCAAGGTCAACGTGAAGGAAGGGGACAGCGTCTCCAAGGGAGACACCCTGGCGGTCATCGAGGCCATGAAGATGGAGACCGAGGTACTCAGCCCCTCCGACGGCACGGTATCCGAGGTGCACATCCAGCCGACCCAGATGGTGCAGGCAAAGGAGCTTATAATAGAGCTTTCGCTGTAAAACAGATAAGGACCCCATGTAAAAAAGTCTTCCCGCCGGGGAAGACCTTTTTTGTGTTTCATATTTATGTTCCCGCTGCCTCCCAGGGCCGCTCCCGCCCGGTCAGGACGTCTCCTGCGATCCTGTTTTGCGGGTGAACCTTCTTCCCGAGG